>RGSV01000315.1 GCA_010025655.1 Acidimicrobiia bacterium | reverse complement strand
CAACAGCACTTGCTCGCTGCTCCACGCGAAGTCCATCGGCAAGTAGGGTACTTGCGTGGCAAAGATCAAAGTAAACACCCCTGTTGTCGACCTCGACGGCGACGAAATGACCCGCATTATCTGGGCGTTCATCAAAGACCGCCTCATCTTCCCGTATCTCGATCTCGAGCTCGACTACTACGACCTCGGCATCGAATATCGCGACAAGACCAACGACCAGGTCACCATCGACGCCGCAAACGCCATCTTGAAGCACGGCGTTGGCGTCAAGTGCGCCACCATCACCCCCGACGAAGCGCGCGTCAAAGAGTTCAACCTGAAGCAGATGTGGAAGTCGCCGAACGGCACCATCCGCAACATTCTCGACGGTGTGGTGTTCCGCGAGCCGATCATCATCAAGAACGTGCCGCGCCTCGTGCCGCACTGGAGCAAGCCGATCGTCATCGGCCGTCACGCTCACGGCGACCAATACCGCGCCACCGACTACAAGGTGCCCGGGCCTGGCACGGTGACGATGACCTTCGTTCCGCAAGATGGCAGCAAGCCCGTGGAAATGGAGATCGCGAAGTTCAAAGGTCGCGGTGTCGTCATGGGTATGTACAACTACGACGAGAGCATCCGCAACTTCGCCCGCGCGTCGTTCAACTACGGTCTGCAGCGCAAGTATCCGGTGTATCTCAGCACCAAGAACACGATTCTCAAGGCGTATGACGGCCAGTTCAAAGACCTGTTTGCAGAAGTCTTTGAGAAAGAGTTCAAAGCCGAGTTCGACAAGGCTGGGCTCACCTACGAACATCGCCTCATCGATGACATGGTCGCCTGCATGTTGCGATGGGAAGGCGGCTATGTCTGGGCCTGCAAGAACTACGACGGCGACGTGCAGTCAGACGTGGTCGCACAGGGTTTCGGTTCGCTCGGCCTCATGACGTCGGTGCTCACCACGCCCGACGGTCGAGTGATGGAAAGCGAAGCAGCGCACGGCAGAAGTCGTGAGTGACGCCAAGTCGCTGCCTGCGTTCGGCTCGCTCATGCCGATGCACCATGTGGTCTCGCCACTCAACATGTCGGGCAGAAACCGTTCTTGCTGTTCGCGCGAGCCATAGCCGAAGAGCGCCGGCCCCATTTGGCGATCGGCAAACCACATTCCAGCAATTGGCGCACCGGCAGCAATCATCTCTTCGCCGACGATCAAACGGTCAATCGGCGGACGCCCGCCGCCCCCAAACTGCGAAGGCCAGGTCATGCCGATGAACCCTTCACGACCTAATTCGCGCGAGAACTCTTTCGAGTAACCGTTCATCCAACTGTCGTTCGCCCGCCCGTAACGCGCCACTGCGTCGGCGGCGAGCTCGCGCGCTCGTTTGCGCAACAGCACTTGCTCGCTG
>RGSV01000314.1 GCA_010025655.1 Acidimicrobiia bacterium | reverse complement strand
CCTTTACCTCGTACACCTTGGTCGCATCGCAGGTGACACGCCACACCGACCCGTCGTCAGCCATGTCATCGGCACCGTGCTCGAGCACCGCGTTCATCAGTTCATCTTCATTCACCTGGCGATCGACGAGAATCACACCTTTGCGACTGAATTGCCACGCCACAGCACCAGGTGCAGCCATCGCGCCGCCATTTTTACTGAAAATGGCTCGCACATCCGACGCAGTGCGATTGCGATTGTCGGTGAGAATGTCGATCAAGAGCGCCACGCCACCAGGCGCATAGGCCTCGTAGGTGATTGCTTCATAGTTCGCGCCCTGTGCTTCGCCGGTTGCGCGCTTGATGGCGCGGTCGATGGCGTCGTTGGTCATCTGTGCCGCTTTTGCTTTCTGGATGATGGTGCGCAGCGGAGCATTCGCCGCCGGGTCTCCCCCACCTTGCCGTGCAGCAACATCGATCTGGCGCGCCAACTTGGCGAACGTTTTGCCGCGCTTCTGGTCGATCACGGCCTTCTTGCGCTTGATGGTTGCCCATTTTGAGTGTCCAGACATCGTCGACCCTTATGCCGTGACCATGTCGACGAACATTTGATGCACGCGATCGTCATCGCTGAGTTCTGGGTGGAATGATGCTGCCAGCACGGTCTTTGAGCGTACGAGCACGGGTACGTCATCGTGAACGGCCAGCACCTCGACATCGTTACCGACGCGGGTCACGCGCGGCGCGCGAATGAAGACGGCGTGAAACGCACGATCGAACCCCCGCACCGCGACGTCGGTTTCAAAACTGTCAACTTGTCGGCCGTAGGCATTGCGCTGCACGTCGAGGTCGATTGCGCCAAACGAGCGTTGGTCGGGTCGCGCGTCGGCAACATGTGCGGCCAAGAGAATCATTCCTGCACATGTGCCAAACACCGGCAGGCCGTCGGCAAGTCGCTTGGCCAATGGGTCAAAAAGCGCCGATGTCTCGAGCAACTTTGACATCGTGGTCGACTCGCCACCGGGCATCACCAGTGCGTCGCAGTCGTCGAGATCTGCCGGCAGTCGAACCTCGCGAACGTCAGCACCGAGACGCTTCAGTGCTGCTTCGTGAGCAGCGAACGCACCTTGTAAGGCGAGCACTCCGATGCGTGCGCGCGCCGACATGTCTGCCCTCGTGGGGCTCCTACCAGCCGCGTTCGGCGTAGCGCTGGTTGATTTCGTCCATCGAGATGCCGGTCATCGGGGCGCCGAGCTTGCGGCTCACCTTGGCGATGATGTGCGCATCGCGGAAGTGCGTCGTCGCTTCGACGATGGCCTTGGCGCGCGGGGCAGGATCGTCACTCTTGAAGATGCCCGAGCCAACGAACACTGACTCAGCACCGAGTTGCATGGCGAGCGCAGCATCAGCCGGAGTGGCGATGCCGCCGGC
>RGSV01000313.1 GCA_010025655.1 Acidimicrobiia bacterium | reverse complement strand
CTTCGGCAAACACCATCGGTACGATCGCCGGATATATCGGGTCACCGAGGCTGATCGTGGTGCCGTCAGCAGCGAGCGCATCAGCTTTGCCCCACCACTTGGCGTGCATCGCGGCGAGACCATCAACCGCTCGTCGGGCATCGGCAATGGTCATGCCCTTCACCTGGTCGACGATGCGCAAGTTGCCGAGATCTTCGATGACCATCGCGAACTGGCTGGTCTCTTCGTTGACTTCGCCGTAATACGACTTCGAAACGCGGAACGGCATGTCTTTGGCCAGCGTCTTGAAGAATTTGACTTCGCGAATGTACATGCGCAAGACCGTGCTGGTAAATGCTGCATTCGGGTCAAGTGCAGGCATCTTGGTGATGACTGACGACGGGCAGCCTTCCCCTGTGAGATATGAGCGATACACCGCGCTGGCGACGCCGACACCGACGCCGATCAGTTCGTTGCGCACACCTGAGACCTTCCAGCCCGTCGCGTCGCTCATCCACTGTGCCGTGACCTCGTCAATTGAGGTCGGAATTGCCGCTGCCATACAGCCCCCTTCGCTGTTCGGTGCGACACGAGGCCACACCGAAGTTGGCGCCCCCTTAGGCGTTAACTACGGACAATACACCTTGCCCTTGGTCTTGAACTTCTTGACCTTTTCCAGCTGCTCTTTCGTGAGATCAAGCACGCCAGTGAGGTCGACGTCGCACAGCACGGCCCCCTCGAGATTGGCTCCCTTGAACGACGCGGCAGTAAGTGTTGCCGCCGTGAAGTCGACGTTCTTCAACGTTGCACCCTCGAAGTTGACTGCGCTCAAATCAGTGCGGATGAAGATCGAGTTGGTCAAGTTCGCGCCCACGAAGTTTGCACCCGCCATCTTGGCGACAGAGAAGTCGACGAAGTCGAGCTTGAGGCGCGAAAAGTCGACCCCGACCAGGTTGGCGTACTGACATGCCGTGGTCTTGATACAGGCGATGTCGAGCACGGTCGTGGTCGTCACCGGCACGGTGGTGGTCGTGGTAGTGGTCGTGGCTTCGGGCTGCGTCGTGGTGCTCGCCTCGATGGTCGTAGTCGGCGCACCTGGTGCTTCGTCGGTGGTGGTGGTTGCCACGGCGTCGTCAGCAAGTGTCGTCGGTGAGACCACTTCTACGTTTCCGCACGCAGCAGTGAGTGTCATCGCTGCGGTGATGACGAGAACGCGTGCCTTCATCTGATTCAGGCTAATGAAGACGTGTGTGACACTCGTTGCCACCGACATCCCACACGGTGCCGCCAGACTTGAAGGGTGCTGAATTCACCACACACTTCCCAATTCATCATTTTTGCCGCTGACGAAGATGCAGTCAGTGGCGTGCAGCGATTCTTCACACGACCCGTCATTGCAGTCGCAATCATCATCGGCTGTTTCATTCTCAC
>RGSV01000312.1 GCA_010025655.1 Acidimicrobiia bacterium | reverse complement strand
CGTTGACGCGACGAGTGAGAGCACTCGACACGGCATCAACCACCTGCTGTGTCTTCATGAGGGGCATGCCGAGTTCGGCAATCCATTCGCGCGCCCGCTCGCTGATGAGCGGGGTGTCGACGAAGCCTGGGCAGATTGCGCTGATGCACACGTCGTATTCGGCGAGGCGCGCCGTGAGCGACTTCACCAAACCCGACACGGCGTATTTCGTGAGACCATAAATCGGATCAGGCGGAATCGGCACAAACGCTGCAATGGACGCCGTCACCACGATGTCGCCCGCCCGCCGCTCGCACATGCCGGGGATCACCGCACGCGCCCCGAACACCACGCCGTCGACGTTCACACCCATGATGCGGCGATATTCGTCGTCGGTGAGGCGCTGCAGCGGCGGTTGGGCCGGGTCTTGCGGGCCGTCGAGCACGTTGCGGTGCGTGGTGATACCGGCGTTTAAGTGCACCACGTCGAAGTGGTCGTGCGAAGCAACGAAATCAGCCCACGCCTCGCTCGACGCAACGTCGAGCACTTCGGCGTGAACACCGAGTCGTTCAGCAATTGCATCGAGTGCTTCTTTGTTGACGTCGACAACCGTGACGGTGGCGCCCGCCTTCACCATCGACTCAGCGACGGCGGCACCGATACCGCTCGCGCCGCCAGTCACCAAAGCGTTGCGGCCGGTGAGGTTCATCCGACCGACTTCACGTGTTCGTGCAATGCCGAGGCATACGCATCCATCAATCTGGCGATTTCGGCGTCGGTTGTGACGAGTGGCGGGCAGAAGGCGTTGGTGTCGGCACCGATGCCGCGCACGATGGCCCCATTGCGCAGTGCCAGGTCGCGCACCACCATGGCGTCGTGTTGCTTGTGTAGACCAGCCGCCCACACGCCGCCATCACCCCGAACTTCTTTCAGCAATCCGTCGCGGTGCAGGGCGTGTAGCGCCTGTGACACCAGCCCGCCGATGTGGATGGCGCGTTGCACCAGACCGTCACGCTCGATGATCTCAAGATTCTTCAACGCAGCGGCACACGCGGTGGCATGACCCGAGTAGGTGTAGCCCGTTCGCAAGAAGAAATTCGGGTCGCTCTCAAGTGCCGCACGCGGGCTCGCGCCGACGAACACGCCTCCGAGTGGCACGTATCCCGACGTAACCGCCTTGGCAAAGCATGTGAAGTCGGGCGTTACGCCGTAGTGCTGCGCTGCGAACCAACGACCGAGACGACCGAAGCCCGAAATCACTTCGTCGAAGATGAGATATGCGCCGTGTTGGTCGCACAACTTGCGCAACGACTCAAGGTATCCCTCGCGCGGCGGAAACACACCGCCCGCACCTTGCAGCGGCTCGACCAGCACGGCGGCGATGCGCGCACCGTCACGACTCATCGCTACCGACAGAGCCTCGACGTCGTC
>RGSV01000311.1 GCA_010025655.1 Acidimicrobiia bacterium | reverse complement strand
GGTGCGCGACTCGACGAAATCATGTTGCCGAAAGTCGAATCAGCCGCACAGATCGTCGCCACCGACATGTTGTTGCGCCAGGTGGAAATCGCCAATGGTCTGCCCGTCGGCCACATCGGCATCGAGGCGCAGATCGAAACCGCGCGCGGGCTCATCAACGTGGAAGAAATCTGCGCAGCAAGCCCGCGTATCGAGACCATCATCTTTGGGCCCGCCGACTTTGCCGCCAGCATGGAGATGCCTGTGCTCACCGGAGGCGTGCAGATTGCTGACTATCCGGGCGACCACTTCCACTACGTGTTCAACAAAATACTGATGGCGGGTCGTGCCAACGGTTTGCAAGTCATCGACGGCCCGTATCTCTATATTCGCGACAACGACGGCTTCCGCGACTACTGCAAGCGCACTCGTACGCTCGGCTATGACGGCAAGTGGGCGTTGCACCCTGATCAGGTGACGGTGCTCAATGAAGTGTTCTCGCCGACTCAAGAGCAGTTTGATCGTGCCTGCGCAATTCTCGACGCCTATGAGAAGGCAACTGAAGGCGAAGGCAAAGGTGCCGTGATGTTCGGCGACGAGATGATTGACGAGGCGAGCCGAAAGATGGCGCTCAAGTTCATCTCGCGCGGCAAGCGCGCCGGTCTTTCTCGCTCGAAATAGCAGCACGCCATGCCAAAGCGATTCGACGCGGTGCTGTTCGATGCTGGCGGCATCTTCGTGATTCCTGACCCAGTGTCGACAGGCATGGCGATTGCTCCGTTCGGCGGCACCACCGACTCGGCGCGACTCGTGCGTTGCCACTATGCGGGCATGGAGGCACTCGATGCGGTCGCCAGCAAACGCACCGACAAGTCCATCGACAAGATCACGTGGGACAACTATCGACACGCTTACTTGCGAAACGCGGGTGTCGCCGACGACGCTCTCGATGCCGCCAACCGTGCGATGCGGGCGTTGTTTTCGCCGTTCTACTGGCGACACCCAATGCTTGAATCAGTGGCCGCCCTCTGGCAGTTGTATCTACGCAAGATTCCCATCGGAGTGGTGTCGAACGCGAGCGGACAAATCGAAGCCACCTTGGCGCACCTCTGCATCTGTCAAGTGGGCGAGGGGTCGGGGGTGCCAGTCAGCATCGTGACTGACTCGCATGTGATTGGTTTCGCCAAGCCCGACCCGCGCATCTTCAGCGAAGCAATCGCCGCCCTTGGCTTGCCGCCGCAGCGCGTTGCCTATGTGGGCGACTCGTATGTCAACGATGTGGGCGGAGCGACTGCGGCCGGGCTGGTGCCGTTGCTCTACGACCCATTTGACGACCACGCGCACTACGACTGCGAGCGCTTGAGTTCATTGCACGAACTGTTGGCGTTCGTCGAGTAGTCGCGCTCGCTGTCGACTCGCCGCGCGGCGAGT
>RGSV01000032.1 GCA_010025655.1 Acidimicrobiia bacterium | reverse complement strand
CCGGCCAAGACCGCGTTCCGCACTGCAGGCAAGAACATCAAGGCCAAGATCGGCTGACGAGTTTCATCACTCGCATCGAGCGGGGCGGGGGCTGGTAACGGTCCCCGCCCCGTTTGCGTGTGCGAGAGTGGTGAGCGTTGCTTATGACTACGCCGTTTCGGTATCGCCCGTCGTGGTTGGCGTGGTTGCTTTCGCTGTTTTCGGGCACGGGCGGACTGATCGTCAAGATCGTGCTGCTCAGCCTGCTGAACGCAATGGTGGGCTGGGCAATCATCGTGCTCTTTACCCAAGACCGCATCGCGTGGGCGATTGGCACGCTCGTGGTGCTGGCGATTTTCGACTTCGTTTATTTGCGCCCGAACAAGCTGTTGCCGGCCAAGTTCATCTTGCCGGGCAGCGTGTTGTTGATCGCCTACCTGATTGTGCCGATCTTCTTCACCATCAATACGGCCTTTCAGAAATATTCCACTGGTCACGTGCTGAGCAAGGAAGAGGCCATCACCACGAACCTCGAGCAGAACGTGGTGCAGGGCGAGAAGTTCTTTCTCATGACGCCGAGTCGCGATGAGTCTGGCGCTCTGGTGTTGGTCTTGGTCGATGACACGACGGGTCAGACGTATCTCGGTCGCGCAAGCGGCCTTGAAGAGATCGACCCGGCATCGGTTGAGGTCGATGAGTTCGGAGACGTCATTCCGCCAGCCGGTCTCACCGCACTTGTTGGCGACGAGTTATTCGGTGCCGACGCTGAACTCGCAGCGTTCGAGGTGCCACTCACAGGTGGCGGGGTCATCAAAACTGAGGGCATCTCAGGTGCCTACGATTCAGCGCCCGGGCTCGAGTATGACTCAGCGCGTGACGTCTTGATCGCCACCGACACGGGCGTCGAATACGCCGACAACGGGCGTGGTTCGTTCGTCAGCGCTGATGGCGACGAACTCGTCGTTGGGTGGCGCGAGTACATCGGCTTTGAAAACTTCACTGCCGTCATCACCAACCCGCTCGTGCGTGCCCCATTTCTGCGCGCATTCGTGTGGACGATTGTGTTTGCAGCATCGACCGTCTTGATCTCCTTCGCCATTGGCTTGTTTCTCGCCAAGCTGCTCGACAAACCCAAGTTCCGTTTCAAGCGGCTCTATCGATCACTGCTGATCGTTCCCTACGCCGTACCCGGCTTTTTGTCGCTCTTGGTCTTCAAAGGACTACTCAACGACGACTACGGCCTCATCAACAAGCTGCTGCCCTTCGATGTGCCGTGGTTGTTTGACCCGTGGTGGGCGAGGGCCTCGGTGATTTTGGTGTCGGTCTGGCTGACAACGCCGTATTTCCTGCTCGTGTGCATGGGTGCATTACAGGCGATCCCTGGTGAGCTCGTTGAGGCGGCACGGGTCGATGGTGCGGGTCGCTGGCAGGTGTTTCGCAAGGTGACGCTGCCGCTCTTGCTCGTCGTCGTTACGCCACTGATCATCGCTTCGTTCGCCTACAACTTCAACAACTTCAACAATGTCTTCTTGCTCACTGGCGGTGGGCCGACGAGCAGTGATCAATCGGTGGCGGGCGCCACGGACATTCTCATTTCCTACACCTACAAACTCGCGTTTGAAGCCGGCAAGGGTCAGGACTACGGCTTGGCGAGCGCCATCTCGATTTACATCTTCTTCATTGTTGCGGCGATGTCAGCGAGCGGATTCTTGCGCTCGAAGGCGTTGGAGAACATGAAGTGAGCGACCAGGAGCACACGGCATGAGCGACCCCACCCAGCGCCGCGGTGACGACTGGTGGCGCCACCTCATCTTGTGGGTGGCGATTGCCCTTGCGGTGTTTCCGCCGCTCTACGTAATCACCGCAGCCTTCAATGCCGACCAGACGTTGTCGGGCACTTCGTTACTTCCGCGCTCGTTCACGCTCGAGAACTTCAAAGGACTCTTCGTGCAAAAAGAAGGTGGAGCAGAAGTGTTCTTTGTGCGCTGGTTTCGCGCGTCGGTGATCATCGCGGTATTGAACGCATTCTTTACGGTGTTCATCGGCGCACTCTCGGCATATGCGTTCAGTCGCTTTCGCTTCCGCGGTCGGCGCATGGGAATGTTGTTTCTCCTGCTCATTCAGATGTTCCCTGGCCTGCTCAACCTCGTTGCGATTTATCTCATCGTTTTACGCACTGGTGAGGTCGTACCCGCCCTCGGCCTGAACAAGTTGACCGCGCTTCTGCTCGTCTATCTCTCGGGCGCGATGAGTATCAACCTTTGGCTGATGAAGGGATTCTTCGATTCGATTCCGAGCGAACTCGATGAGTCAGCACGCGTCGACGGGGCGACACCCGCGCAGATCTTCTGGGGCGTCATTTTGCCGCTCGCCGTGCCGGTGTTGTCGGTAGTCGGCATGTTTGCCTTCGTCGGAACGTTGAATGAATTCATGACGGCAAGCGTGTTGCTCGAGACCGTCGACAACTTCACGCTGCCGCTCGGTTTGCAGGCCTACATCAGCACCAATTTTGAAGAAAACTGGGGTTCATTTGCGGCCGGCGTGTTGATTGCGCAGATACCCGCAATCATCGGTTTCATCTTCGTGCAGAAATACATCATCGCTGGCCTCACGCAAGGTTCGGTAAAGGGATGAACCTCGTTGCGGCCCCGCACCACGACGGCTCGGCGCTCTTCGTCGATCGAGTCGATTGGCGGGTGGGCGGCGTCGCACGAGTGCGATTGCGGGTGCCCAACTCAGCGGGGCTTCAGCATGCTGCGGTGCGATACACCCACGATGGCGAGCAGGGTTACCAGTCACTTGCGCGAGACGACGAGCAGTCTTCCGGCACCGCCACCCCAGGCAATTCGGCGATGTCGTGGTGGTCGGCAACTCTGCCGCTGACCAACCCCGTCGTGTCGTACCGATTCGTCTTGGCAATGGCGAGTGGCGAAACACGGTGGCTCAATGCCACCGGCGTGCACACCTACGACACGCCAGATGCTGACGACTTTGTCGTTCGCTGCGACATCACCTACCCCGAGTGGCCGACAAGTTCGGTGGTGTATCAAATCTTCCCCGATCGATTTGCAACGAGCGGTCTCGAGGTGTCGACGCCGTCGTGGGCGCGGCGCCGCGAGTGGGGCACGCTGCCACAAGGCCCTGACTGGAGCAGCGAACTTTTCGGCGGCGATCTGTACGGTGCCGCCGAGCATCTCGACCACGTGGCACAACTTGGGGCCAACGTGGTGTACTTCACGCCAATGTTCACGGCCCGCAGCGCACACCGTTATGACGCCGAGACGTTCGATGAAATCGACCCGCTGCTCGGTGGCGATGCGGGTTTCGCGGCGATGTCAAAACAAGCCCACGCGTGGAATATGCGGGTGCTCGGCGACTTAACGCTCAACCACTGCGGTGCGTCGCACGCTTGGTATGAGCATGCCGTTGGCGACAAGGCGGCACCCGAGCGCGAATACTTTTATTTTGAGCAAACTCCAGAAGGGGAGAAGCCGGCGACGTGGCTCGGCGTGTCGTCGCTGATCAAGCTGAATTTCGCCAGCCAAAAGTTGCGTCAGCGCATGTATGCAGCCGCCGATTCAATCGCCAAACGCTGGCTTGATAGCGAGATCGGTCTTGATGGATGGCGCATCGACGTGGCAAATATGGCAGGTCGACGTGGTGCGCACGACGTGTCGCACGACGTGTCAAATGAGTTCGTTGCGGCATGTCAGCAAAAGCAGCCCGATACCTACGTGGTGGGCGAGCACTTTCCTGACCCGCGTGCCGACATGGTGCGCGGTGGTTGGCACGGCATCATGGCGTATTCGGCATTCACTCGCCCCGTGTGGGGCTGGCTGCGCGGTGAGACGCTGCCCGCGGGTTTCCCCGACAACTTCTTTGGCACACCGTTCGGTGTGCCGCAACGAGATGGCATGGCGATGGTGGCGGCGATGCGAGCGTTCACGGCCGGGGTTCCCTACGACGCTGTCTTGCGCTCGTGGTTGATTCTCGACAGCCACGACACGCCGCGCTTCAACGCGCTTACGGGTGACCGTGAGCGCACCAAAGTGGGAGTTGGGCTGCAGATGACCCTGCCCGGCGTGCCGATGGTGTGGATGGGCGACGAATTGGGAATCGGTGGCGTCACCTGCGGCGAAGATTCGCGCCGACCGATGCCATGGGATCGCGAAGCAGAGTGGGATACCACTCTGCTCGGCTGGTATCGAGAGTGCATTCGGCTGCGTCGTGGCAGTGATGCACTTGCACATGGCTCGATGCAATGGCTGCACGTCGGGCCGGATGTAGTGGTGTACTTGCGCGAGACAGCAACCGATCGTTTGTTGTGTTGCGCGGCTCGCGCTACGCATGCTGCCGTGCAGTTGCCCGTTGAATCGTTGCAGTGCTCGCGCGTCGACACCCTGCTTGGTGTCGCACCGCAACTCGTCGAAAACCGTCTGGTGTTGCCGGCGAGCGGCCCCGCATTTCATGTCTGGAAACTGGTGTAAGCAGAGCAACAGGTGTAAGCAGAAAGGAACCCAACCATGGCACAGGTGAAGTTTGAAAACGTCGACAAGGTATTCGACAACGGCGTCAAGGCCGTGTCGAACATGTCACTCGAAGTGCGTGACGGAGAATTTCTCGTCTTGGTCGGCCCGTCGGGCTGTGGCAAGACCACCGCACTGCGCATGGTCGCCGGACTCGAAGCCATCTCGAGTGGCACCGTGTCGATCGGCGACACGGTGGTCAACAATCTCAGTTCGAAAGATCGAGACATCGCCATGGTGTTTCAGAACTATGCGCTCTACCCACACCTCTCGGTCGCCGACAACATCGCCTTCGGTCTGCGACTGCGCAAAGAACCGAAAGAAAAAATCAATAAGCAAGTTGAATGGGCGGCGACGATGCTCGATCTCGTGCCATATCTCAACCGTCGGCCAAAGGAACTCTCGGGTGGTCAGCGGCAACGCGTGGCGATGGGCCGAGCCATTGTGCGCGAGCCCAAGGTGTTCTTGATGGACGAGCCGCTCTCGAACCTCGACGCCAAGTTGCGTGTGCAAATGCGTGCCGAAATCGCCAACCTGCAGAAGCAACTTGGCACCACGACGATTTACGTCACTCACGACCAGGTCGAAGCGATGACGATGGGCGACCGTGTCGCAGTGATGAGCATGGGTGTCTTGCAGCAGGTGGCCGAACCACAGGTGTTGTACGACGCGCCCGCGAACATTTTCGTCGCTGGCTTCATTGGCACACCGCCGATGAACATGTTCGAAGCGACCGTCGAAAAAGATGGTGACTATCTCGCGTTGACTCTGGCAGGGGCTCGGTTTCCGCTGGCCAAAGATCGCGACTGGCGCTACCCGCGACTCTCGCAATACGCCGGGCGAAAGATCGTGGTCGGTATTCGGGCCGAAGATGTGCACGCTGCTGAGGCGAAGCCCGGCTGGCCTTCGGTGGTCGGTCGCCTCGGGCTGATGGAGGCACTCGGGTCGTCACAGATGGGCTATCTGAACATCGATGCCACCAAGGTGGCAGTTGCGACGCAACCAAAGGCGCCAGATGACACGACGACCAACGCCAAACCTGCGAAGGGTGCGCCTGCACCACGCCCCGAAGACCTGCACACTGAGGCGGCCAGCAGTTTCGTAACGAACTTGGTGGCGATCTTCCCACCCAGACTGCCACTCAAGTTGAACACCGATGTGCGCATCACTATCGACACGGCGAACATCCACTTCTTTGATGCGGATTCTGGCGAGGCACTTCGCTAGGTGAATCGCTTTACGCGAGTCGGTGTGTTGGTTGCTGCGTCGATGCTCGTTGCTGCCTGCGCAGCAAACGAAGCAAGCGAAGAGTCCGCCGAGAGCTCACAAGAGATCTCGACTGCCACCACGCTGGATGAGGCCGCACTCATCGAATCGCTGGCTGCGCCAATCGTGTACTCCGACTTTGGGTCGCGAGTCATTTACTTCGTGATGACAGATCGCTACGCCAACGGTGACCCGGCGAATGACAGCGGCTTTCTCACGGGCCCACGTTCGGTGACGGGGTTCGATCCGACCGACATTGGGTTCTTTCACGGAGGTGACCTGAAAGGCCTGACCGGCGGCTGCACCGACCCTGAACGCGGCTTGCAACGACTCGCCGACCTCGGGTTCACGGGCATCTGGATCACCCCACTCGTCGTGCAACGCACCGTGCAGGGCGATAGCGCTGCGTATCACGGGTATTGGGGGGTCGACTTCACCACCGTCGACCCACGCTTTGGCACCGAGGACGAACTGAAGACATTCGTTGACTGCGCTCACTCATTGGGGATGAAGGTGTATCTCGACGTAGTGGTTAATCACACCGGCGATCTGGTGCGACTCGTCGGTAGCGGTTTCGTCGAAGAACCTGCGCCACCGTACGAAGCGTTCGTGCTTGACGCAGAGAAAGATCTGAAGAAGCCGGCGTGGATGAATGACGTAGCGAACTACCACAACCGTGGTGACATCAACTGGGGTGGGTGTAGCACGGCCTGCATCGAGCAGGGCGATTTCTCGGGGCTCGACGATCTCTATACCGAGAAGCCCGAGGTGGTTGAAGGTCTCGCTGAGGTATTTGGTTCGTGGATCACGCGCTTCAAGTTCGACGGTTTTCGCATCGATACGGCACGCCACGTCGACAAAGACTTTTACAACCGATGGATTCCTCAGATACTCGCTGCAGCGAAATCAGCCGGCATCGACGACTTCGAGATCTTCGGCGAAACCTGGATCACCGAGCCCATCGAACAAAGCAAATACCAACGCGTCTGGGGTCTGCCGAACCAACTCGACTTCCCACTGTTTGATGTGATTGCCCGCTACGCCGGTGGAACGCAAGGCGCTGGTGGGGTGATGCTTCGTCTCGAAGATGACGATTACTCACGCATGTCCGACGGGCGTGCGCCAACACCAGGCACGTTCATTGGCAATCACGACACGGGTCGCACCGCGATGATGATCAAGGCGCAGTCGGGTGCCGAGGGTGATGAGCTGCTGGCGCGAGTCAATCTCGGGCACAGCCTGCTGTATCTGCTGCGTGGTGCCCCCGTCATCTACTACGGCGACGAGTTCGGCATGATCGGCATTGGTGGCGACAAAGAAGCGCGGCACGATCTCTTCGCCACGCAAGTCTCAGCGTGGCAGACGCAAGAACGGGTTGGCAGTGCGCCGATTGGCGCCGGGTCGTCATTCGATGTGAAGAATCATCCCGTCGGGCAACACCTGCGCGAGTTGGCGGCGTTGCGTAAGCAGTGGTCTGTGTTGTGGCGAGGCGCCACATTGCCGCGTGACCGCAACGACGGCGCAATGGCCATCAGTCGCTTCGACATGGCTGATCAGCGCGAGTATGTGACCATCTTCAACAATTCGACCGAGTCGCGCCTGCTCGAGTTCGCAACATCCACACCTTCTGCCACCTTCACTGCGGTCTGGGGTGGTGTTGAGTCGACGAATTCTGACGCCGATGGTTTCGTGAGCGTCGAGGTTCCGCCACTGTCGGCGGCCATCCTGCGGGCCGAGGCAAAATTCCCACTCGCCAAACAGCCGCCAGTCGTTTCTGCTGCACCCGACGACTTCAGCGAGTTGTGGTTGCTGTCGGCGGAAACCAGCGAGAGCCCGCAAGAAGTGTCGTTTCTCATCGATAACGGCACCGGCTGGCGACGCGTGGCGGTAGACGATTCGTTCCCGTACCGTGCATTCGTCGACCCCAATGCACTGCCTACCGGCTCGACATCACGTATCGTCGCAGTGTCGCGCTTTGCCGACGGCACCTTGGTGCCGAGCGGCATCGCCACGTTCACCAACACGAAGTAACAAGCACGAGTCCCAACATGACCAACATCAAATCGAACGCGCATCTCAAGGGCGATGACTGGTGGCGCCGTGCGGTCGTGTATCAGATTTATCCGAAGTCATTTGCCGACGGCAACGGTGACGGCATCGGAGACTTGTCGGGTGCGCGAGCACGCCTCGATTATCTGCGTGCGCTCGGCATCGACGCCGTCTGGTTCAGCCCGTTTTTCCCGAGTCCGCAGTGCGACGGAGGATACGACGTCTCTGACTATCGCGACATTGACCCGATGTTCGGCACATTGGCTGACGCCGAGTCGTTCATTCGCGAAGCCCACGCCCGCGGCATTCGGGTGATTCTCGACATCGTGCCCAACCACTCGAGCAGCAAACACCGGTTCTTTGTCGAAGCTCTCGCCACGTTGCCCGGTTCACCAGCGTGGGCGCGCTATCACTGCGTACGCGGTCGTGGTGCCAATGGTGAGCTACCGCCGAACAACTGGCAGTCGATCTTTGGCGGCTTGGCATGGACGCAGCTGTGGATTGCCCCTGATGGCCGCTCAACATTGGTTGGCGATGCGAGCGTCTCGGCTGGATCGCCGAGCGGTTGGTGGTATCTGCATCTCTTCGATACGCATCAACCCGATGTGAACTGGGATCACCCCGACATCGTGCGTGAGTTCGACGACACGCTGCGGTTCTGGTTTGACCGCGGGGTCGATGGCATTCGCATCGATGTGGCACAGGGCATGATCAAGCAACGCGGGTATCCCGACGTGCTCGACAGCAACGACCCGGCCCTGCTCGACCCGCACGCCAGACCGTATTTTGATCAGCCCGAAGTACACGAGATCTATCGACGCTGGCGAAAGATTGCCGACTCGTACGACCCGCCGCGGGTCTTTGTTGCCGAAGCGTGGTTGGATACCCCCGAGAAGCGGGCGAGGTATCTGCGCGCCGACGAACTGCACACCGGTTTCAACTTCGACCTGCTGACAGCTGAGTGGAATGGCGACAAATGGCGCGACATCATCGACTCATCGATGGCCGCTGATGCTCTTGTCGGAGCTCCGACCACCTGGGTGACCGAGAACCATGACGTGCGACGCTCACCCACTCGATATGGCGGTCGCGTCGTGCACCGCGAGGTTGCGTCGCCCGAGCACCTCAAACTCGGTCGCGTGCGAGCGCTTGCTGCGATGCACACGATTCTTGCTTTGCCGGGCACTACGTATCTCTTCAATGGTCAAGAACTCGGTCTTGAGGAAGTGATTGACCTCGACGATGCCGAACGCGAAGACCCGCACTTCCACCGCACGAAGGGTGAGCACCTTGGTCGTGACGGTTGCCGAGTGCCGATGCCGTGGCGCGCGTCGGGGGTGAGCCTGGGTTTTGGTCCCGATGGCGGTGCGAAACCGTGGCTCTCGCAACCTGCAGCATGGGCGAGGCTGAGTATCGAGTCGCAAGAAGCCGTCGCTACGTCGTCATTGCAACGTGTGCGTACGGCCACCGCAGTTCGTCGGGCGCAGCCCGCGCTTCAACACGGTGACTTCGAGTGGATGCGCGAGCAGTGCGTCAATGGAGTCGTCGCGTTTCGTCGCTCAGTGGCCGGGGCGCCCAGTGTGATCTGCATCGCAAACATGGGGTCGGCGCCAACCGCACCGATTGCCGGCACGCTTCTGTGCGCGTCGGGTGACGTAACTGGTGGCGTCGTGCCGCCCGATAC
>RGSV01000310.1 GCA_010025655.1 Acidimicrobiia bacterium | reverse complement strand
GCGTTCGGCGAACTCGGGCGGCTGATGGCCAATGACGGCGTGCAAGTGGAATTCGTGTTCGGGTCGTCGGGTCTGCTGCGCGAACAACTATTGGCAGGCGCGCCGTATGACGTGTATGTCTCGGCGAACCTCGACTATGTGCGCGAGGTGGTTGACGCCGGTTACGCATCTAGTGACGACGTGCGCCAATACGCCGTGGGAGTCTTGGCGATCATCGCGCGTGATGGTGTCGCAGTGCCAGCGTCGGTTGCCGAGATCGCCAACGTGCTTGGCAACGGTCGGCGCGTGGTGATCGCGAACCCTGCTCATGCACCGTATGGCGTTGCGGCACGCGAAGCGATGCAGTCGGCAGGTATCTATGACGCGCTGAGCGAGCGGCTGATCTTGGCGGAAAACGTTGCCGATGCCGTGCGCATCGTCGATGCCGGCGAAGCCGATGTGGGGCTGGTGGCCCTCGCACTGGTGCGTGAACGCAGGTCGACCATCGTCGATGCTTCGCTGCACGAACCGATACGTCAAACCGCCGTGCTCACGGCGCGGGGCAGCGGCAACGCGGCGGCGAAGGCCTTCATCGACCTGCTTACGTCACCCGCTGGGGTAGCGGTGCTGCGTGACTACGGTTTCGTGGTGGACGAAAGATGATTATGCATTCACTGGAGTGGGCTCGATGACCGACTGGTTTCCGCTCTGGCTCTCGTTGCGCGTGTCGGTGGTCGCCACACTCGTGGCAGCCACGCTTGGAGTGGCTCTCGCCTACGCCCTGGCGAAGTGGCAGTCGCGGTGGTCGGGTCTCGTCGAAGCCGTCGTCACCCTGCCGATCGTGTTGCCGCCCACGGTGCTCGGCTATTACTTGCTCACCCTGCTGGGTACGCAGTCGTCGCTCGGCAAAGCGTGGCAGTCGGTCTTCGGCGCGCCGCTGGTATTCACCGAAAGCGGCGCCGTTGTCGCCGCCACGGTGTCGGCTTTGCCGTTCGTGGTGCGCGCCGCACGGGCAGCAATCAGCAACGTCGACCCGCGAGTCGAAGAAACCGCGCGGGTGATGGGCCTGCACGAAACCCGCGTCGCGCTGCGAGTGACGCTGCCGTTAGCCTCGCGCGGTATCGGTGCGGGCGTGGCACTCGGCTTTGCGCGCGCCCTCGGCGACTTTGGTGCGACGGTGATGGTGGCGGGCAATATCCCAGGTCAAACCCAGACGCTGCCGATTGCGGTGTATGACGCGGTGCAGGCGGGCGACGATGCCACGGCACGCACCGGTTCGCTTGTGTTAGGCGCCATCGCCATCGTCGTGCTGTTGTTGATCACGCAAGTGTTTGCGAGACGACCATGAGTCGCGACGCAGCTGCAGGTGACGTTCGCTCAACTGTTGCGCGTATGGATGACCTTCGCCCGCCTGCACCGCGTCATACACCGCAATCG
>RGSV01000309.1 GCA_010025655.1 Acidimicrobiia bacterium | reverse complement strand
CAAGGTATCTGCATCGACGCTGAAACCAACTCCAAGGGCGTAAACGGTATTTGCTTTGGAGGAGTGCGACGCCATCAAGAGCATTGATATAGCCGTAAAAGCAAAAAGCATTTTTTTCATAGTTTAGTTTCTCCTAGTTAGTTTTGGTCACGCCTTTCGAGTTTTGCGGAGGGCAACGAGACCGGCCAAACCGAGGCCGATCAGACTGGCGGAAGAGGGTTCGGGAATGATCTCAAGGTTGTTAAAGCCGACGTTTTGATCTGCGCCCTGACTAATTGTGTAGATTTCCACCTCATCAATGCTTGTGGCTCCGGAGCCGGCACCCGTTGAATAAAAAGCTGAACCGGTGCTGAAAGTCGCGAGGCCTTGAGAGATATCCAATTTGTACTCGTTGGCACTTCCGCCTCGGGTCAAAGCGAAAGTAAGCTTGGATCCAAAGGTATCAGGCGCTGCGTCACCCCAACCCGTACCCCCGTCTCCGATGACTTCCAGATACAACAGTTCACGCGCCGTCTCGACGCCGAAACTCGTACGAAAAGGCGACACCAAGTCGATGTGCGCACGGCGCAGACGAATTTCACGAATCATCTGGGCACCACCGCGTACGAACCATCTGCCATGTAGCCCGCGATGCGCCACGGCCCGTCAAACACCTTGCGCAAGTCTGCCCGCTGGCGATCTCGCCACCCCTGCGCAACATCAGGGTCGGTGCGGCGCAGCGCTTCGATGTCGGGTGGTATTGCGACCGCCCACTCTGCAGTCGCCACGAAACTTCCGCGTGGCGGCGCCGGACTATCGCCTACCGACCACATCACGAACACTCGGTCAGTGCGTTCACCCCGGTTGAGACCGTCGTTGATGACCCCATAAAAGTTCTCGTGATACTCACTCACCTTGGCACCGAGCTTGACCAAGTTGAAATAGGCATTACGGCGCACCAGAGGGTCGAAGGTCCAGGTCACGAAGTCAAGGCCCTGCTTGCTCGCCCACTGCCACTGGTGATGCTTGAGTGCGAGACCTACCCCTGCGTTGGCATGCGCCGAGAGCACGCCAGTGACGTGAGAATGCAAACCCAGGCGACCCTCGTGGCTGGCGAGAAAGCCCCACGTCGCACCCACGACCACACCGTCAACTTCAGCCAGCGAAGCGTGCCCACCAGCGTGCAGAGTGGCGATGATGGTCTCGGTCGGCACCATGGCCGACATTCCCCACACGCGGTCAAAGAGCGCGCCGGCCGCCTCGCAGTCGGCGCGGCTCGCGACGGTGGTGACGCGCACAGACCTGACGCTAGTTCTGAGTGGCAGTAACCCGACCTCGCTCGACGCATCGGTGCGACCCGATCGCTGCATTCGTTTGACTGCCCTGCGCTGCGCAAGGATGGTGCCATGCCCGTCCGTGTGACCGTCGTTGACCATCCCGTAGCCCAAGAGGCACTC
>RGSV01000308.1 GCA_010025655.1 Acidimicrobiia bacterium | reverse complement strand
CGAGGTTCAGGGCCACCACTGGCACAACAACTCGACGACCCTGCACCAGAGTGGCAAGGTCAAAGGTGGTCGCACGTTGATGGCGGTCAATCACTCGCACCGTCGGCTGTGCCACCAGATGGCCGCGCACGACGGCGAGGTTGGTTGATGGTCCATTGTCTTCCTTGGCCCCACGGGCGATACGAGTGGGTCGTTCTGACACACACACCTCTTTCGTTGCAACCAAACACCCGACGTGTCTGGCTCGCTAGATGGTGTGAGTGTGGTGCCCAGTTCGGCACCACGAATTACTCGTCGCCGAGTGCTGCCAACCGTGCTGTCACGTCATAGAACTCAGGGTTGGCTTTCGCCACCTTCGCAAAGAGGCGCTTCGCCGTCACTGGGTCGCCTGCCCGGTCATGCAGGTCGGCGAGGACATACCACTCCAACACATGGTGCGGCTGCACATGGCTTGGCTCACCACCGTGCGTCATGATGCGAATCGCACTTTGCAGGTCGCCGCGATCGGCATACGACATCGCGGTGGCCACGCGCCCCTCAGCCATCATCATCGGATGCGGTGATACGACCTTCATCTCTTCCCACAACTGATCGACCAGGTCGTATTGACGTAGCGCGCGATAGCAGTCGATGAGAACCGGCATGTTCGTCATATCCGTCGGGTCGCCGGCACGAGCAAACTCGAGGTGTTCGGCGGCGGCGCGCCAGCGTTGCAGTTTGTAGTCGACTCGGCCAGCAATCACGCGTACATCGAGAACCAAGAACAAATCTTCGAGTAGCGGAGTCAGCAGCTTCGCCGCATCACGCCATCGTTCACGGTCATACGCATCGAGGGCTGCACCCACCTGGCGGCTGACATAAGCGAAGCGTCGGTCACCGACGGCGCGACGTACTTCTTTCGCAAGCTTTTCGTCAAGGGCGCGAGGCGGAGAAAACTGATGTCGCCCGTCTCGCCGATCATCTCGGTTTCTTCGATCTGCAGAACGTTTATCGCGAGTGCGCTCGTCGGCTGCACGCCGCTCGTTGCGGCGAACATCCCGCTCTCGCGGTCGGCGCACTGACCCCTCGTCAATGACCTGCCGTTCGTCGTTCTCGCGACGCGATACAACTGGGTTGTCTTTGCCGTACTTGCGACCACCTTTGCGCTGGAAGACCTCTGAGCGACGACGATCAGCGTCGGTCTGCGGACGCTGCGGCTCGTCGCGATCGCGGCGATCAAAGCGACGCGGGCGCCGGTCATCGCGATCAAACTTGCGCGGGCCGCGCGGGCGGTCGCCATCATCACGACGCGGACGTCGATCATCGCGGTCAAACTTCCGCGGACCACGCAAGTTTGACGGTGACCGGCCGCGCAACGATCGCGGCCCGCGCAGGTTCGACCGCGATGACCGGCGCCCGCGTCGCTTTGATCGCCGCGATCGCGACGAGCCGCAGCG
>RGSV01000307.1 GCA_010025655.1 Acidimicrobiia bacterium | reverse complement strand
CATTCAATCCATAGCCCGTGTGACGATCAGCTTCAACAATCACAAGTACCCCCTGTTCGAGATTCTTGGCCGCTTTGCGCGTGCTGTCGAGAGGGGTAGCAGCATCACCGGTCGTACCAATGACGACGATCGGCCCAGCGCCTTTGCCGCTCACCGCAACCCGAGTTGCAACTCGTGTCGGCCACAGCGCGCAGGTGTAGCCGTAGCCAAAGTTGGCGCCGAGGCGCGGTGCAGCCGCGACAAACTTCGGAATGTCGGCATTGATTTCTTCAACGCTTGACCCTACGGGGTCGTCGAGACAGGAGATGGCGAGGAATGCCTCAAGTTCGTTGCCGTAGGTTCCGTCAAATTTGCGTTGGTAGTAGTCGTCATACAACGAGAGCAGAGATCGTCCGTTGCCGATGACGGCTTCGGCGAGCGCGGTTTCCAACTGTGGCCACAGCGTGTTGCTGTACATCGCCTGAACGACGGCGGTGTAAAACACGCCCTGGGTCACCGCGGTTCTCCCTGGTGGTCCACTCAGTGGTTTCGCATCGATATCGGCGACGAGTTTGTCGAAGAGCGCGGCGGGTTTGCCTCCGTTGTAGATCTTGCAGGTGGGTCGCTTCGCACAGTCGGCGAAGAAGGCATTCAGCTGTTGCTCGAAACCCTTCAGTTGTGCAACGGCTTGATCAAAGCCACTCGCATTTGGATCACTTGCGCCGTCAAAGACCGCCGCCCGCACCGTGTTGGGGAAGAGCGTGACCCAGGTGGCGCCGAGCTCTGAGCCATAGGAGAAGCCGAAGTAGGTGATCTTTTCTTCACCGAGGGCGGCACGAATTGCGTCCATGTCGCGCGCCGATGCCTCGGTGGAGATGTACGGAAGAATGTCGCCACTGCGCTCGATGCAGAGATCGACGAATTCCTGTGTGACGCGCACCATCTCGGCCTCTGCGGCTTCATCATTCGGCGGTGAGTCGATTCCGAAGTACGGGTCGTAGTCGTCGATGCAGTCGACGGCAGGGGTCGAGAGCCCGGTGCCACGCGGATCCCACCCGATGATGTCGAACTGACTGCGCAGTGTTTCGCTGACATACCACTCGGCGTTCTCGGGAATTGTCGTGCCACCAAAGCCGGGCCCGCCCGGGTTGACGAGCATCGAACCGATGCGGGCAGCGGCATCGTCGGCTGGTCGCCGGACCAAGTGCAATGTGAAGACCCGACCATCGTCATTTTCATAGTCGTAGGGCACGGTGAGCTTGCCGCAATCAAGTGGAGTCGTTGCAATCGACGTGACACTCGGTGGGCACACTGACCAACTGATAGTGCCGGCTGGTCGGTTGACATCGACTGGCGCTTCAGTGTCGTCGGTCGCAGGTGTGGTGGTTGCAGTCTCGGCAGAACCCGCGATGGTCGGGTCGGTGCTGGCTTCAAAGATCATTCGCTCGCCGCATGCTGCG
>RGSV01000306.1 GCA_010025655.1 Acidimicrobiia bacterium | reverse complement strand
GGCATGCCGCGGCCCGAGCGCGAAGCAAGCGACCCGCGCGCCCAGCGCATGGACAAAGTGGTCGACTCGGCCACGTATCTGGCGAAGAACTTCCACCGCTCGCCGCTGTTGATGATCCCCGCGATTGAAGGTCGTTTGGATAACTTGCCGTCGTTTGCCACGGCGTCGATCTGGGGTTCGCTGTTGCCGGCGGTGTGGAGCTTTATGTTGGCGTTGCGCGAGCGTGGCATGGGCAGCGCGTGGACCACCATCCACCTCATGAACGACGGCGAGAAGAAGGCGGCCGAGTTGCTCGGCATTCCGTACGACAAGGTGTCGCAGGGCGGGCTCTTCCCCATTGCCTACACGAAGGGCACCGACTTTAAGCCGGCGAGCCGTCTGCCGCTCGACCGCGTGATGCACTGGGATAAGTGGTGACCACGGTGGCAGTCTCGGCCAACACACCCATCGCGCTCGTCAACGAGGTGTACGCGAAACTGCCCGGCAACGTGGCCGTCGCTCGCGAACGACTCGGGCGGCCGCTCACGCTGGCAGAAAAGATTCTCTTCAACCACCTGGCCGACCCGCGCGGCCAAGCAGTGGAGCGCGGCCGCAGCTACGCCGACTTCCACCCCGATCGCGTGGCGATGCAAGACGCCACCGCGCAGATGGCGCTGCTGCAGTTCATGACTGCCGGCCTGCCCACCACCGCCGTGCCATCGACCGTGCACTGCGACCACCTGATCATGGCCAAAGTCGGCGCACGCATCGACATGGGCGTTGCCATCGACACCAACAAAGAGGTGTACGACTTCTTGCGCAGCGTGAGCGCCAAATACGGCATCGGGTTCTGGGGGCCGGGCAGCGGCATCATCCACCAGGTGGTGCTCGAGCACTACGCCTTCCCGGGCGGCATGATGATCGGCACCGACAGCCACACCCCCAACGCGGGCGGCTTGGGCATGGTGGCCATCGGCGTGGGCGGCGCAGACGCAGTCGACGTGATGACCGGGTTCCCCTTCAACGTGCGCTGGCCGAAGGTGATTGGTGTGCGCTTGACCGGATCGCTGTCGGGGTGGTCGAGCCCGAAGGATGTGATTTTGGAAGTCGCTCGTGTGCTGACCGTAGAAGGCGGCACCGGCGCAATCGTGGAATATTTCGGGCCGGGTGCCGACACGATTTCGGCGACCGGCAAGGCGACCATCTGCAACATGGGGGCCGAGATTGGCGCCACGTGCAGCGTGTTTGGGTATGACGCTGAGATGGCTGCGTATTTGCGGGCCACGGGGCGTGCGGATATTGCGGCGGCCGCGGATGCTGTTCGCGCTGACTTGCGGCCCGACGAGGGTGCCACGTATGACCGCCTGGTGGAGATTGATTTGTCTTCTCTCGCGCCGATGATCAACGGCCCACACTCACCCGACCGCGCGCACCGCGTGGGGGCCGAAGTGGGGGCTGCT
>RGSV01000305.1 GCA_010025655.1 Acidimicrobiia bacterium | reverse complement strand
CCGCCTTTTTAGAGCGGGATGAGGAAATTCCCGTCATGCGCTGCCCCTATGTCTCGGGCTATTTCCGGCAAGAACAGAAGAGTGGCCTGATTGGCGTCTATGAGAACACCGGTTTAGCGGAAGCCTGGGCACCCAAGGGCATGCCTGAATGGGAGTCGACGAGCGAGCTGTTCATTGATGATCTGGATCGCATTTCCAAATGGCTGGAACGCGCCATTGAGCGGATGCCTGTCTTTGGCGAAGTCGGCATTCTCAGAGAAAAAGCCGTAGCCAGGGTGCACCGCGTCGGCGCCGCTCTTGCGAATGGCGTCGAGAATGGCCTCGGTATTTAGGTAGCTCTGCGCTGCGGTCTCACCCCCGAGGGCGTACGCCTCGTCGGCGAGGCGCACGTGCAGGGCATTGCGGTCGAGCTCGGAATACACGGCCACCGTCGCGATACCCATCTCGCGGGCCGTGCGTATGACGCGCACCGCGATTTCGCCGCGATTAGCAATGAGAATCTTGCGGGGCACGAAGACCTATCTTTTCTAGGCGATGAACACGCGCAAGCCTAGTTCGCTACCGACGTGGCCGGTCGGGTGGTCGGTGCGTCATGTCGTCGAAACAGGTTCGACCAATGACGACCTGTTTGCTGCGGCGCGTGCCGGAGCCCCCGATCGCTCGGTAATCGTCGCCGATTTTCAGACGGCAGGCAAAGGTCGCATCGATCGCCGTTGGGAGGCCACTCGCGGCACGAATCTGTTGGTGTCGCTGTTGTTTCGCGCCGAACCTCGCGCGACCAAACTTGTCGCACTGGCGTGTCGTGCCGCATGCACCACGCTCGCTTCGGTCGAACCCGCGCTGAAGTGGCCGAATGATTTGATCATCGAGTCGAAAAAACTGGCAGGTCTCTTGGCGGTGGCGTCACCAGCCGATGACTTCATCGTCGTCGGCATCGGTGTGAACGTTGGTTGGGCACCCGATGGTGCCGTTGCATTGCGCGATGTCTGGCACCTGCCAGTGACCCCACACCAGTTGTTGGCCGAGATGCTGCGGCGCATCGATGAGCTGGCCGCCGAATCAGCGTCGCAGTCACACTCGCGATACGTGCGGGCGCTCGGCACCTTGGGTCAGCGCGTGCGAGTCGACCTGATCTCGGGAGACAACATCGTCGGAGACGCATTTGACGTTGACGAGTCGGCGCGACTGTTGGTGCGAGACGATGCTGGTGTCGAGCACACGATGGATGTCGGCGATGTGGTTCACCTACGAACCACCGCTTGACCGCTACTTTCGAACAGGGTATGAATCGGTCAGTCGCACGTCGCCGTCGTGAACACCTGCAGGTGTGGTTGGCGGCCGTCGTGGTCGGAGCGTTGTTGGCGATCCTCGGTTACTCGGGTGTCACTCGCGCCGTCGACTCGCGGCTGGCGGCTGTGCGTCGCGAACCGACGTTGTCGG
>RGSV01000304.1 GCA_010025655.1 Acidimicrobiia bacterium | reverse complement strand
CGATGCCGAGTGAGTATCCCGACGGCAGAAGCACATTGTCGAAGCCGTTGCGCTCGGCACGCAGAAGCCCGAGCGTCTCGTTGCGGCGGTGTCGTCATCCGTGCAGTCGCTTGAGCGCACCGAGTTGTATCGCATCGTCGCTGCGTCAGAGGGTCGCCCGTTGCCGTGATCACAGCCCGCGGCGCACGACTCCATCCGTGACCGAATACGCCTGGTTCGGCGCGCTCTGCGACGACGACTATGAATTCCTCGGCGTTCCCGACCCTGCACTGCGATCGTCGTGGGCGCACTGTCGCGAGATCGTCTTGCGCGCCGAGCGCAATGGCTTCGACAATGTGCTTCTGCCGTCGGGATACTCACTCGGCATCGACGCCACGGCATTCGCCTCTGCTATCGCCGTTGAGACCACACGCATCAAGTTGTTGCTCGCCGTGCGGCTCGGTGAACTCGTGGTGCCGCAACTTGCCCGCCAGATTGCCACACTGCAGCAGATTGCTGGTGGGCGCCTCGTGATCAACGCCATCTCGTCTGACCTGCCCGGCGAAACCATGTCGAGCGAAGATCGCTATCAGCGCACCACAGAGGCCATCGCCGTCTTGCGCACGTTGCTGCGTGGCGAGCGCGCTGACTTCGACGGCAAGTTCGTGTCGACACATCTCGACCCACCACGCATCGCGGTGGAACAGCCTCATGAGCCAGTGATCTATTTCGGTGGACTCTCTGAGGCGGCCCGCGACTGCGCAGCGCAGTCGAGCGACGTCTATCTCATGTGGCCCGACACCACGGCACAAATGTCGAATGTGATGCGCGAGATGAATCAACGCGCCGCCGCTTACGGTCGAACGCTGCGCTATGGGTGGCGCAGCCACGTCATCGTGCGCGAGACCGAAAGCGAAGCCCGTGCTGCCGCCGAGCGCCTGCTCTCGCGCCTCGACGCCGAGACGGGTTCGGTGATTCGCGCGAAGTCGCTTGACTCGAAGTCTGCCGGTGTCGCCCGACAAAGCGAGTTGCGCGAAGCCGCCGATGCCGACGGCTATCTCGAACGCCACCTATGGACTGGTGTCGGTCGTGCGCGCAGTGGTGCGGGCATCGCCATCATCGGTGACCCCGATCAGGTGGCGGGCAAGCTGCGCGAGATTCGTGATGCTGGCGTCGACACCTTCATTCTCTCTGGATACCCACACCTCGCCGAATGCGACCTCGTCGCCAAGTATGTGTTGCCCGGACTGCAACTTGCGAACTCTTAGCGTAGAATCGGTTAGGGAAAAGCCTAAGCGAGGGCACTAGTCGTGTTTCAGAGTGAATGGCACATTGACCGTAAGATCCCAGTCGCTCATGGCGCGGCGCCGGCGGCGCGATGAGTTCGGGTTGGCGAATAAGGTTTCGCGCTGTTTCCAAGAGCCCACTAGTGCTCCTCCGGGGGCACAAATCGCCCCATCTTC
>RGSV01000303.1 GCA_010025655.1 Acidimicrobiia bacterium | reverse complement strand
GCGAGCGTCAAAGGCCTGCGCGCCGCCGAGCGAATGTTCTCACGCCTTCGCCGATTGCAACTACTGCCCGAAGTGCCACGCGAGCGTGTCGCTGAGGCTGTGTGCGATGCCGTTGAGCGCAACACCGCCAACGTGTGCTTGCCGAAGCGGGCGAAGATTTATCCGCTGCTCGTCGGGCTGCCGCAGCAGATCGTGAACCTGATCACTACAAACATCAAGCGCTAACGAGCGCCTACGCCGACCAGAGCAGCGGGTTGAGCGGTCCGTCTGCTAACTCACCTGTTCGTCGCGACCCGAGCCACTGCTGAGCGTCGTTCTCACGCATCGGGTTGTCAAGAGCTCCCACGCGGGTCTCGTCAGCAAAATAGATGATCGTCATCACGCAGCGCATGGTCTTCGTTTCGTTGGCTGGTGCGCCGTGCAGAGTCCAGCCCGAATGGAAGGTTGCGTCGCCAGCACGCATCGGAGCGTAGGAATGTGTCGTGTAGTTGCGTTCGGTAATGAGTCGGTCGAAGTAGTGCTGCGAATTGTCGCCGATCTCAGCACCGCCGAGGTTGCCGCTGTGATGACTGCCCGACACGAACACCACTGAACCCACTTCACTTGGCACATCCACGAGCGGCATCCACATCGTGATCGTCTTGTCAGAGTCAAGCGGCCAGTACACCTGGTCTTGATGCCACGGCGTGAGACCACCGCCAGGTTCTTTGAAGAGCGCCTGGTCGTGATAGAGCCGCACGCCGCGCACACCCATGAGCTCGGCGGCAACGCGGGCGAAACGACGTGCGAATACGAAGCGTTTGACCATCTCGTCGATCGTCCACAGATTCATCGACTGAATGAACGCCTTGCCGTAGGTATCGCGCTCGGCAAGCGGCCGCTCGTCACCGCGCATGCGGAATGTGGCGTCTGAGATGGCGGGGAGATACTCGTCAATCTCTGACTGCGAGGCGAGCCCTCGAACGACCGCATGACCCTTCGTGCGATAGTCATCAATCGCGTCGCGACCCACCTCGCGAACATCATCCAACGACGTGCCGACAGCCGAACTCACAGCTCCAGAGTAGTGACACCGACAGCCACGGAACATTGCATCGGTAGCGTGAATGCATGAGTTTGTGCGTCGTTGGTGACTTCGCGTGGGATGTTCTCATTCGCACCAATAACGAGGTGCTCAAGGGTGGTGACTCGTTCGGCGAAGTGATGCTGACCCCGGGAGGCAGTGCCGCAAATGTCGCCGTGTGGGCGCGTCGCTGCGGACTCGACACACACTTCATCGGCAAGATTGGTCGCGATCGCCTCGGCGACCTCGCCCGCGAAGACCTCGAGCGCGAAGGTGTGGTGCACCACTTCATTCAGACCGACGCCCAACTCACCGGCAGCGTCGCGGTATTCGTCGATCAAACGGGTGAACGCAGCATGGTGTCTGGGCGTGGCGCCGACTTCTTCTTGCTGCCGCAAGAACTTCC
>RGSV01000302.1 GCA_010025655.1 Acidimicrobiia bacterium | reverse complement strand
TACGGGCCTCCCGGTTGCGGCAAAACCCTTATCGCTAAGGCCGTCGCCAACTCGCTCGCCCACAAGGTGGCGTCACGCATCGGGGCCGACAAGGGGCGCAGCTACTTCATCAACATCAAAGGTCCCGAGTTGCTCAACAAATACGTCGGGGAAACCGAGCGGCAGATTCGCATGGTGTTTCAACGAGCACGAGAGAAGAGCGAGGAAGGCTGGCCGGTGATCGTGTTTTTCGATGAGATGGACTCAATGTTCCGTACGCGCGGTACGGGCATCTCGTCAGACATGGAGTCGACCATCGTTCCGCAGCTCTTGGCTGAGATTGATGGCGTCGAGGGTTTGCGCAACGTCATCGTCATCGGAGCGACGAACCGAGAAGACTTGATCGACCCGGCGATATTGCGACCGGGCCGTCTCGACGTAAAGATTCGCATTGAACGCCCCGACGCGGCCGCCGCCAAGCAGATCTTTGCCCGATATCTCACCCGCGACGTGCCAATCTCGGTAGCAAGCATTGCCCGCCATGGTGAGCTTGACGGGGCAATCCGTTCGATGATTGACGACACCGTTGAGGCGATGTATTCCACCGATGACGCAAATCGATTCCTTGAGGTCACGTATCAGAACGGTGATCGCGAGATTCTCTACTTCAAAGACTTCGCTTCGGGGGCGATGATTGAGAACATCGTGCGTCGTGCGAAGAAGCTGGCAATCAAACGACTGCTCGCAGGCGGAGAAGGCGGCGTGCAGGGCGACGACCTCGTCTCATCGATCCGTCAAGAGTTCCGCGAGCACGAAGACTTGCCCAACACCACCAACCCAGATGACTGGGCGAAAGTGTCTGGTCGCAAAGGGGAGCGCATCGTCTTCATTCGCACGCTCACTCACGACAGCGAAGCCGGTGGCGGAAAGGCAATTGAACGCACGGCCACTGGCCAGTACCTCTAGCCATGTCGATCGCCAAGGTGTGCGGCATCGAGACTGAGTACGGCATCGTCGTGCGCGACGCAGAGCTCAACGCTGTCACTGCCAGTTCGATGTTGATCAACGCGTTCCTCGGTCGCAGCGAAACGCGAACAGCATGGGATTTCTTCGACGAACAACCCGGCAACGATGCACGCGGTCTCTTGCTCGGAGAGATTCTTGCCCCAGAGGTTGAAACACACCTAGTGAACACCGTGCTCACTAACGGCGCGCGCTACTACGTCGACCACGCCCACCCAGAATGCTCAACGCCCGAATGCCGCACGGCATCAGAAGTGGTGTTGTACGACCGCGCAGCTGAAGAAGTGATGCGGCTCAGCATGCAGCGGGCGCAACCGCTGCTCAATGGAGGCGAGATCGTCGTCTACAAGAACAACTCTGACGGCAAAGGCAATAGCTACGGGTGTCATGAGAACTATCTCGTCGATCGTGCCGTGCCGTTCGGTCGTCTCGTAACGCAGATCACGCCACACTTCATCTCGCGGCAAG
>RGSV01000301.1 GCA_010025655.1 Acidimicrobiia bacterium | reverse complement strand
TAACACCGACGAAGCGATGACCGGCAACCACGGCCGCTGAGTTCCCTTCACGACGTCAGCGACCAAGGTTGATGTTCCACCCGGCAAGCCATAGCGCATTCGCGCTGATGCTCGGCGACCGCGGAAGCGCAGCGGTGCCAACGCGAGAATCTCGGGTCGCCCGCGCCGTCGCACCGAGACCCACGGTCGCAAGAACCTCGCCCACCACGGCAGTGACAGGGTGACGGTGAGCACCTTGTTGACCTCGTCGTCGTCAATCTGCATGTCGCCCACCCG
This sequence comes from Acidimicrobiia bacterium, assembly GCA_010025655.1. Classification (GTDB taxonomy): domain Bacteria; phylum Actinomycetota; class Acidimicrobiia; order Acidimicrobiales; family Ilumatobacteraceae; genus F1-60-MAGs027. Next base: position 1,194 of record RGSV01000301.1, on the reverse strand, counting down.
CGCATGCAACAGGCCAGACCTTGGCACCACATCGGGAGTGGTATCCGTGAGAACGGCAACTTCACCCACCGTGTCGCTGAGCATCACAACTTCGTCGGTATCTTGTGTCGGGCACTGTCGCACGACCGTCTGCACAGCCGACCCGAACAACCTGTCAATCTCTGCCAGGGAAGTCTCGAACTCCGATGATCGTGCGTCATGGTCGAAGACGAAACCCACCAGTCGGCCGTCACTCGTGCGGGCGAGAGTGAGCAAGTCGTTTGCCTCGGTGAGCGTCGCCCAATCCGACATTGCGCCAGCGACGCCTTCCCACCGTCGCCCGTCGGCATCGAAGTGCAGTCGCAGATCAGCCACGGCGGTATCCCAACTCAGCGAGCCCAAGGGCAATCAAATCCATCACGCAGCGCTTACAACGCGACTTGCGTTGGCGTCGAGCGGCGGGTAACAGATCCATGCCTTTCGTATAACGATCCACCGTCTCGTAGATGACATCGTCAAACCATGACTGGCCGCGGGCTCCGTCAGATTCGCCCTCAATCAACACCAGATGGAGGATCTCGGTGGTTGCGGCTAGCACGATCTGGCGCTGGCACCCAGTGCAGGGCACCTCACGGGCCACCAGCTCGCTGACCTTGGCAAACATCGATTCGACGAACACCTTGGCCGTCGCCTGAGACTCCACTGACGGTGCATCTGGCGCCAACACCGAGACGTTGACCAACATCGCCTTCTCACGGGTGTTGCGCCGGGCCAGATCAATGGTCGCGTTGGAGACCGTGCGGTAGGCGTAACGAGCGGCCTCTTCGGGAGAGTTCACCGAGGGAAGTGGCGATGTACGACGGGTCGCAAGACCCCTGATGCGCAGCAGCGCCGTGCCGATGACGTCGCGCGGGTCGTCGGAGAGCCCGTACTTCCGGGCCAAGCGGGACGCTGCGACCCCGCCCTCGGGACCACTGAGCCACGCCTCCATCGCCGTGATTTGGGTGGCAAGACTCCATGTCGAGTCAGCAGGGTCAGCCATCAATGCCCCAAGAATAGGGGGTCAGTCATGATGTCACCAGAGGGGCTGCCGGGCGTTAGACGGCATGTGGTGAAACGCATCGTTCTCGGGGTCGTCGTGCTCATCGGCTCACTCATCCCTCTCGAGAGGGTGAGCGCGGCGGCCCCTGATATTGCGGGCACACGATGTTCGGC
>RGSV01000031.1 GCA_010025655.1 Acidimicrobiia bacterium | reverse complement strand
TCAGTCGAAGGCTCTTGACCCCGCTCGACAAGTGGTCAAGGTCGTGCATGCCGAACTCGTCGCACTGCTCGGTGGCGAGACGCTTTCGATCACCTATGCGAGCGCACCACCCACCGTGGTGTTGATGGCGGGTCTGCAGGGTTCGGGCAAGACCACGAGTGCGGCGAAACTCGCGGCCTGGTTTAAGAAGCAGGGTCGTCAGCCGATGCTCGTCGGTGCCGACCTTCAACGGCCCGCCGCCGTCGAGCAGCTGCGCGTGCTCGGTGCGCAAATCGACGTTCCGGTGTTCAGTGTGCCGGGCGACCCCGTCGACACTGCGCGCGCAGGGTTGGAAGAAGCACGGCGCCTCGGCCGCAACGTGCTCATCGTCGACACCGCTGGTCGACTCGCGATCGACGAAGAGATGATGCAACAAGTGCGACGCATCAGCGACGTGGTATCGCCGCACTACACCTTTCTTGTCGTCGACGCGATGACTGGCCAAGATGCCGTCACCGTTGCTGAGGCATTCAACGCGACGCTCGCGATCGACGGTGTGATTCTCTCGAAACTCGATGGCGATGCGCGCGGTGGCGCCGCGCTCTCTGTGAAAGAAGTAATCGGCAAACCGATTGCATTTGCCGCAACGGGGGAGAAGCTCGATGCATTCGAGCAGTTCCACCCCGACCGCATGGCGGGGCGAATTCTCGGCATGGGCGACATGCTCACCCTGATCGAACAGGCCGAGCAGGTGTTCGAGAAAGAAGAGGCCGAGAAAGCCGCAAAGAAGTTGATGGGCGGCAAGTTCACGCTCGACGATTTTCTCGACCAACTGCAGCAGTTGAAGAAGATGGGTCCGTTGCAGAACGTGCTCGGCATGATCCCCGGCATGGGTGCGCAGTTGCAGGGTCAGGAGATCAGCGAAGATCAGGTGCGCCGCACTGAGGCAATCATTCGCTCGATGACGCCGGCCGAACGCGAGAACCCGAGCATCATTAACGGCAGCCGGCGCAGCCGTATCGCCAAGGGCAGTGGCACCCAGGTGCAGGATGTGAACCGTCTCGTCAAACAGTTCGGCGAGATGCAGAAGATGATGAAGCGGTTTGGGGGTCGCATTCCTGGCAGATAGCCTGCACGAGGCACTCGGGCGGTCGCCCGGCGTGGCGCAATCACAGTCAGGAGCATCATGTCCGTCAAACTTCGTCTCGCCCGAGTGGGCAAGACCAAGCAGCCGCACTATCGCGTCGTCGCGGCTGACACCAAGAAAGCCCGCAACGGCGAATTCCTCGAGATCGTCGGCACGTATCGCCCGCTCGAGAACCCGTCAGACTTCGTCATCGACAACAGCAAGGTGCTGCGCTGGCTCAACAACGGTGCCCTGCCCACCGAGCGCGTGCGCAAACTGCTCGAAGTCAACGGCCTGTGGGGCGAGTTCATCGCCACCAAGTCGACGAAGAAGAAGTAGTCGCCGTGGCTGAAGCAGCCGTCGCCACCAAGGTGCTCGACCATATCGTTCGCTCGATCGTCGACAACCCCGATCAGGTGCGCATCGAAGCAGTAGACGATGAAGGCGTCATCATTCTTGAAGTGCGTGTCGGCGACGGAGATCTCGGTCGCGTCATCGGTCGGCGTGGCCGCACCGCCCAGAACATTCGCGCGTTGGTGCGCGCTGCCGCCGAGAAAGACGGCGTTGAAGTCGACGTCGACTTTCTCGACGACTGACCCCGACCGTCGGTGCCCGTGATGCGCATCGACGTGTTCACCATCTTTCCGTCGCTCGTCGACGGTTTTTGTAGCGAGAGCTTGCTCGGTCGAGCGCGAACTGGTGCTCTTCTCGACTTGCGGGTGCACGATATTCGGTCGCACACGACTGACGCACATCGCACCGTCGATGATGCTCCCTTCGGTGGTGGCGCGGGCATGGTGATGCGACCCGAACCAATTGCCGCCAGCATTCGTGCCGCACAGCCGCCGCGACCTCTTCTGGTGTTGTCGCCCGGCGGAAAGCGTTTCGATCAGGCGATGGCGAAGTCACTCGCCGCATCGGGAGGGTTCTCGCTCTTGTGCGCGCGTTACGAGGGCGTCGATCATCGTGTCGTTCAGCATCTATGCGATGGCGAGGTGTCGCTCGGCGACTTTGTGCTCGGCGGGGGAGAAGTTGCCGCTTGCGCCATCATCGAGGCTGTCGTTCGTTTGGTGCCCGGCGTGATGGGCAACCACGAGTCGGCGACGAATGAGTCGTTTGAAGACTCGCTACTCGAGGCCCCACACTTCACCCGCCCGGCCGATTTCGAGGGTGCAGAGGTTCCCGAGGTCTTGCGCGGTGGTGACCACGCACGCATTGCCCGCTGGCGTCATGCTCAGGCGTTGCATCGCACCATGCGTGCTCGACCCGATTTGATTGAGCATCGCGGTGGTCTCAGCAGTGAGGAAAAGCGTCTGTTGGAAGAGTTCCCCGCTGTGCCGTATCCTGAAAGTTCCCTATGAAGCCCACTGACATCGTCGACAAGCAGCACCTCCGCACTGATATTCCTGACCTGCGCCCCGGCGATGAAGTCAAGGTGCACGTCTTGATCAAAGAGGGCGACAAAGAGCGCGTGCAGGTGTTCCAGGGTGACGTCGTCGCAATTGAGGGCTCAGGCATTTCTGAGAGCTACACCGTTCGCAAGAACAGCTATGGCGTTGGTGTCGAGCGCACCTTCCCCATGCATACGCCCTCGGTTGAGAAAGTTGAGATCGTCAAGCGTGGCCAGGTGCGCCGCGCCAAGCTCGGCTACCTGCGCGACCGAGCCGGCAAGGCCGCGAAGATTCGCGAAAAGCGCGAAGAATAATTCTGCGACCGCAGTGCCGTTGAGCCGCACACCATTGGGCGGAGTCGAGCTGTGAACACCGACGACCTCGAGCAATACGAGGCTGAGCGTGAGCTGCAACTCGCCAACGAATACCAAGACGTCGTCGCGATGTTCAAGTACGCCGTCGAGACCGATCGCCGCTTTTATCTGGCCAATCATGTTGACGTGAAGGTCGTAGCCGATGGGTCGCGACCGTTGTTGGAGGTGACGCTGACTGACGCATGGGTGTGGGACATGTACCGCAAGACGCGTCTGGTGCCCAAGGTGAGGGTGCTCAGCTTCAAAGACCTCAACATCGAAGAACTGCCGGCCAACAACATCTAAGCGGCGTCGCCCGACATCGGGTGCGCATGGCGCGCGCCAAGTGGGCCGAAGATCTCGTCGCCGCGTGGTACGTGCGCGAGGGCTACGACATCGTCGTGCGAAACTGGCGGTGCACACGTGGCGAACTTGATGTGGTCTCCTGGCGCGATGGAGTGCTCGTGGTGTGCGAAGTGAAGGCGCGACGCAACGGCAACCACGGCGACCCGTTCGAGTCGATTACTACGCACAAGATCGCTCGGCTGCGCCGCGCAGCCGCAATGTTCGTCGTCGAGCTACGAGATGGTGTGTCGCCGACGTTAGGCGGCAGCTTGCGACGGCCGATTCGCGAAGTTCGTTTCGATGCCGCCGCGGTGCTCGGTGGTCGTGTCGAGGTGCGCGAAGCGGCGTTCTGAGTGACCGGTCGGCAGTTGTCGCCCGCGACGCTTGCGCAGGGCACGTGCGACATCTTTCGACGTCTCGAGCACCAGCAGGTATCCGACGCCGGGGAAGAGATCTTTACAGCGTTTCAAGAACCACGGCAGACCCATGCGCAGCATCCACCGCACGTTTTCCTTACGCGAACGCGTGCGCACGAGCGGTGCAGTCACATCGCGCACGTCGTGACCTTGGCCGTGTAGTAAACGGGCGAAATGGGTGGCCAGCAAGTGATAACCGGTGCGATTCGGGTGCATACGGTCGATGTGCCAGATGCGCTGGTCGTAGGTCAAGTCAATTTTTCGCACGTCGAGGCACTGTGCGCCGAGCAGTTGTGAGACGTCGTCGATGATGTGATTCAGCGTCTCCACGCGCTGATGTAACAAGCGGGCCAATCGTTTAGGCAGGCGAATCTTGCGGTTCGGGTCGTGCAGCTTCATGGTCAGCACTTCGACACCGCGTTCTTTGAGCGTGGTGATGGTGCCGTACATCGACCAGTAGATGTCGGTGGGGTCGAAGTTCTGGCGCAACACGTCGTTGCCGCCGGCGATCAACACCACGACATCGGGTTCGTGTTCAAGTGCTCTGGGCAGTTGCACCTCGAACACTTCGCGCATGCGCGCACCAGGTCGTGAGTGGTTGGCGTACTTCGTGAAGCCCGGCAACGAACGATGAAGGAATGCTCCGACACCCTTGTTGGGGTGCATGTTGTCTTCGTCGCCGACGCCAAAGCCGACCGAGTCACCGAGCACGACGAGTGATTTCATCGTTAGGCCGCCCTTCGTTCGTGTGAGGACTGGTGCAAGCTGAGCATGCGGTCGATGGTGGTCGACCAAGGAAACTGTTCGGCGCGACGCCGAGTGGCCTCGCGTCGTTCAGCGAGAGGCAGGGCGAGCACGGCCTGCACGGCGTCGGCAAAGAGCCGCGGTGAGTCGGCGGCAACTGCTCCGGTCGCGAATTGTCCATCGTCGACGCCGAGCACTTCGCGCACGGCACTCGACGCGCTCGCCACGACTGGTGTACCCGACGCAAGTGCTTCGAGTGCAGCCAGGCAGAACGTCTCGAGTGGTCCGGGTGCGAGCACGAGGTCGGCGCTCGCGAGCAAGCGGGCGAGCGCAGTTCGATCATGCACGAAGCCGAGGAAGGTGACGGGATAGCCATGGGCCTGGCGCTCGAGCGCTGCACGCGTTGGGCCGTCACCGGCGACAAGTAGACGTGCCCGCACCCCACGTTTGCGCAGCGCAATGAGCGTGTCGATGCTGCGGTCGACTTTCTTTTCGGGTGAGAGACGACCGCAGTGCACGAGCAACACGTCGTCGCCGTTCTCGAGCTGTGCGGCACGCCACACTTCGTCGCGACGCGCGGGGTGAAACACATCAAGGTCGACGCCAAGTGGCACTCGTATGAGGTTGGTGACCCCTAGTCGTTGAAACTCGCGCGCTGCGAACGCGGTCGTCGCCACGACATGGTCGAATCGACGGGCGAGACGGTGGTTCCACCAGTTGACCGGGGCATTCGTCAGCAACGGGGCACGCAGGAACGTTTCGCTCAGGCCAGTGAGGGTTTCGTGACTAAATACTGCACTGGGCACACCGCGGTCGCGTGCCCAGTCGCCCAGTGATGAGAGCGTGAAGCGGTCGGAAACCTCGAGGGCATCGGGGGCGAATTCTTCGAGCAATCGGCGCACCCGAGCCACGTTCACGATGACGCGATAGCCGCCCGAGCCCGCCAAGACGCGACCAGGAATCGTGAGGCGTTGGCCCGACTCGGTCCACTCGCGTTCTAACTCGGCGCCGGGCACGATGTGCAGCACCTCGTGACCACGCTGCTGGTAGCCGTGGCCGAGTCGGTGCATCGTGGTGCGCAACCCGCCGCTACGCGGGCCGTAGAAGTTGGCGACATGTGCGATGCGCATCGTCGGACCTATGCGACTGCTGTCAACCGGGTGATTCCACAGGCCTGTTCGAAGTAGGTGATCAACTGCTCGTTGACCGAGAGCCACGTGCGGTGTTCGACCGAGCCGCGGGCTCGTTGCGCGAGCCTGGCGCGCGTCTCGCTGTCGAGCAGCCTCGCAACGCTCGCCCGCAGGTGCTCGGTATCGCCCGGCGTGAAGAGGAACCCGTTCATCTGGTCGGTGACGATGTCGAGCGGGCCACCCTGTGCGGGCGCGACACAGGGCACGCCCGAAGCGAGTGCCTCTTGCAGCGTCTGGCAGAAGGTTTCGTTCACACCGGTGTGCACGAACACGTCGAAACTGGCGAAGTGTTGGGCGAGTTGCTCACCCGAGAGAAAACCCGGGAAGATTGCTTCGGGCATCAGTCGAGCAAGCCGCTCTCGCTGGGGTCCGTCACCAACGATCACCAGCCGAACGCGTGAATCATTGGCGAGCACGGCCAGATCTTCGACGCGCTTCTCGTGAGCGAGACGCCCGACGTAACCCACCACGACTCGACCATCGGTGTTCCAGCGGGCGCGCAGTGCGTCGCTGCGCTTGTGGGGCGCGAACAACTGGCCGTCGACGCCGCGGCGCCACATCGTCACGTTGTCGATGCCGTGCGTGTGCAGATCATCGATGGCCGCCGATGATGGCGCGAGCGTCAAGTCAGCTTGTTTGTGGATGTGGCCGACCCACTTCCACACGAGCTTGCCGGTGGGGGCAAGGCCGTAGTGGGCGAGGAAGCCTGGCACGTCGGTTTGGTACACCGCCACGGTCGGCACGCCCATCTGGCGGCAGATTCGACCAGCGAAGGCTCCGAGGCCAAATGGCGCGGCGAGATGCACGACATCGGGACGAAAAGCTTCGAGCGTCTCACGCAGACGAGGGCTCGGGATGCCGAGCTCAAAATTGCGATATCGAGGCACCGAGATGCTGCGAGCCCGAATCACCGGAAACCGCCCGAAGTTGCCCGGGCCTTCACCCGGGGCAACAACGATGGCATCGTGGTCGGTGTGCTCGAGATGTTCGAGCAGGCGCACGACCGAGTTGGTCACGCCGTTGACGCTCGGGAGGAAGCTTTCGGTGACGATGCCGATGCGCATGCTTCCACTGTGCGGTCACGACTTTGAATGGGGCTGAACGCACAGCAACCTGAAGGTGAACTTCCCCACGGTGTGAATGTTCAGGGAGTGTTTACCGAAACCCATCATCAACCGAGCGGGAATTCGCCACGCTGGGAGGGTGCGCATCGACCAGGTGAACTTTCACTTGCTGCGCGACGAGGCCAAACAACACGTGCGGCGTCGCGACGTGCTGCGGCTGCGCAACTTTCGTGTGGCGATGGGGGCACAAACGTCATCGCAAGTGGCTGACGCCATGACATCGCTCGGCCTGGCGCAGGTGTTGCTCTTTGACTTGAACCCCGGAGATACGACGCAGGCGTTCTTGCGGGGGCTACTCGTCGCTGCGTTTCCCCTGCTCTTGGTCGGGCCGCTCGCTGGCTTCCTCGCTGACCGCTATTCGCGCCAAGGTCTGCTCGTCGTCGGGCAACGTTTGCGCGCGCTGCTCACCATCGGCGCGATTCTCGCGGCGCTCGTTGAGCAAGCCGCCGTCGGATACGCGACGTTCGCACTGCTGTTGCTCACCACGCGAGTGTTGTACACCGCTCGTGCCACCGTGATTCCACGACTCGTCGAACCACATCAACTCGTCGCTGCAGATTCGATTTCGCTCATCTTCAGCATGGTGTCGGGCTTCGTCGGTGTAGCGGTAGCAGGGCTACTTGAACTCATTGACGTGCGATTGGCTTTCGTCGCGGCCATCGCATTGCATCTCGTTTCGTCATCGTGGTATCGAAAGATTGACGTACCGCTCGGCGGTGGTCGCTCTGGTGGCCGTGAGCGCGACTGGCGCCAAGCGGCTGCACAGTTGAAGATTCCCAAGGTGCGCTTCAGCATCGTGTCGAGTGGTGGCGGCAAACTGCTGCTCGGCGTCTGTTATGCGTGCGTCGCCTTGGTGATCGACGCCAGGTTCGTAGTCGAAGCAACTGGTTACGCCGCGGTGTTTGGTGTCGCCGGTGCGGGCACCTTCATCGGCACCCTCACTGCCGAGTGGATCATCGAGCGCATGCCGCGCAAGTCGGTGTCTGTGCTTGCCAGCATGGTGTCGGCGGTGGCCACCGTCTCGGTGGCAATCGTGCCGAACATCTATGCGGCGCTCGGCGCAATTGTGGTGGCGTCGTTTGCTTTTCAGAACGTGCGAGTTTGCAACGATGCGGCGGTGCAATCGACGGTGGACTCTGCAAGCCTCGGGCGAGTGTTTGCTGCATACGACGTGGTGTACAACCTGTCGTTCGTGGGTGGCGCAACGATTGCGCTGCTCGCCGGTGCCAACGACGAATTCGTAGGGGTGTTGCTCGCGTGCGCGACGGGCTATGCGGCGTTGGCGGCGCTGCTGGTGGTGATTGGGTCGGGTGACCCGCGTCCAACACTCAGCACGACGAAGCCAGCAGAAATCCACGTTGCAACACTCAGCACATTGCGCGTATCGAACACGACTCGACCCGACATCGCTGCAGCAACCTTGAGCACCTCGGCGTCGGCATACTCCGGCCACTCGGTCAGCACGACCAGCGCGTCAGCGCCAAAGCAAGCACCAATCGACGTGTCGGCGGCAGCCGCCGACACTGCAGGATCATGGGCGCATACCTCGGCCCCGGCCGCAAGCAGCCGACGACAGACCGCCACGGCGGGTGAGTCACGCAGGTCGTTGGTGCCGGCCTTGAAGGCAAGCCCCCACACCGCGATTCGCCGACCGGCGATTGAGCCGTCGAACTGCTCGGCAAGTCGTCGCACGACGCGGTCGAATTGTCGCTCGTTGCTCTCTACGGTGCTCTCGAGTTGGGCGAATGGCTCACCCAACTGGCGTGCGAGATAGGCGAGTGCGCGAGTGTCTTTTGGCAAACACGAGCCGCCCCAGCCTGGGCCGGCCGACATGAAGCGTGAACCAATGCGCGGGTCGAGGCCGACAACGCGCATCATTTCGTGCACGTCAGCGCCGGCAGCCTCGCAGATGTTCGCCATCGAATTGACGAAGCTCAAACGCGTGGCGAGGAAGGCATTGGCGGCGTGTTTGGTGAGCTCTGCTGTGATGATGTCGGTAACGATCACTGGTGCCCCGAAGACGGCATACAACTCGGCGAGTCGTCGACGCACCGCTGGTTCGGTGGCCCCAATCAAAATGCGATCGGGGTTGAAGAAGTCACGCACTGCACTGCCCTCGCGCAGAAACTCTGGGTTCGACGCGACGTGCACGTCTCGTCGACCGATGATGCCCGCCAGTCGTGCGGCCGTGCCCGCCGGCACCGTTGACCGGGTGTCGACGCACACCACGTCGTAACCGACATCGGCGAACCCTGCCGCAGTCGGGAGACCGATATAGCCAGCACCGACCACCACGATTCGTTCGGGTCGACGCAAGCGATCATCAACCAGATGAGGCGTCACCCTTTCATCGTGAGGCATGCACGAGGTGGTTCGGCGAACATCGTCGCAACACACGGTTACCTCAAGGTGAATTCATCAGTTGTGCAGGCAACCTCTGAGAATTCAGAAACGAGACGCAGTCACGACGCCTTGTGGTGCCGTTGTGTTCAGCCGTGCAATTTATTTCGTTCGGCGCATAGCGGCGCGACGGCTCCCGGCATCGTCCACGCGGTGCACGATGAGCACCCGAATGTCGTCGGCGTCGCGCACTGCTCGGGCCGCTCGCACCTTCATCGCGAGGAGGTGCTCTGGGTTGGTTGCCACCACCCGCAAGTGCGGATGATCAACGACGAGCACACCTCGCCCCGGCGTGCGCGAGACGTAACCCGAAGCCTGATTATTCAGCCACGAGCGAGGCAGCCCAAGCAGTCGAGCCGCGTGATCGGCGGCGTCGCGCACCGCACCATCAGGGGTGAAGACGGCGTCGACGTCTCGTGTTGCGAGGCGCGAGCGAAAGACCAGCACCATCGCCGCACCACCGAAGATATGAATCTCACCCACGACTCCCTTTCGCTGCAGTCGCTCTGCTACGAGTGAGAAGGCTCGGTGCAGCGCAGCTCCGTCGAGCAGAGGCTCAGTCACGGGTTGAGAAGATCACACCGACACAAGGTCGTGGCGGTCAATCATGACGCCACGACGGCGAAACGGCATGGGGGCGTTGGCGTGCGCCCGACGCTGTGCTGAACCAAGTGTGCTCACCCACCACGGCGTGTCGAGATAGCGGTCTGGCGAAA
>RGSV01000004.1 GCA_010025655.1 Acidimicrobiia bacterium | reverse complement strand
CCATCGGCGTGATTCCCGTCGACGCCTTGTTCTCGCCGGTGCGCCGCGTGAGTTTCGACGTAGAGCCAACGCGCGTCGCCCAGTCGACGAACTTCGACAACCTCATTCTCGACATTGAGACTGATGGCTCGATCACGCCCGCCGAGGCACTGGCTTCGGCCGGCGCCACGATGCGCAGCCTGCTCGACCTCGTTGCTTCGCTGTCTGATGAGCCAGTGGCGCTTGAGCTCGGTGAGTCGACGATCAGCGGTAGCGGTTCGCCAGAACTCGACATGCCCGTCGAAGACCTGCTCTTGTCGCAGCGTCCGTTCAACTGCCTGAAGCGTGCACAGATCAACACGATCGGCGATCTCGTCGCTCGCACCGAAGAAGAATTGATGGGCCTGCCGAACTTCGGCAAGCAGAGCATCGACGAAGTGAAGGCCAAGCTCGACGAGCGTGGCCTCGCCCTCAAAGTCTGACGATCAAGCAGCGCAAGGAGACCGAACATGCCCGAACCACGCCGTAGTAAGAGTTTCGGTGGCTCGTCGTCGCACCAGCGCTTGATGATGGCGAATCTCGCCGCATCGCTGTTTGCCGCTGAAGGTATCGAAACCACCGAGGCCAAGGCCAAGGCGTTGCGTCCGATTGCTGAGCGCCTTATCACCAAGGCGAAGAAGGCGCAGAACAGTGACGCTGCAAGCCTGCACAAGATCCGCCAGATTCAGGCGTTCCTCAACGACAAAGAGATGACCAACAAACTCGTAAAGAACCTGGCGCCTCGCTACATGGAGCGCAACGGTGGCTATGTGCGCATCTTGAAGCTGGGCGAGCGCCTCGGCGACAAAGCGCCGATGGCCCGCATCGAACTGGTCTAACGCCGAGCAGTCGGTCGTCGACCCGGGCCGTATCACCACACGGGCCGCATCACAGGTCGCGACACCACACTGCTCATGGCCAACACCTCGTTGCGCCGGGCGCGACTTCTCGTCGCCTATGACGGCTCAACGTTTCACGGCTTCGCTAAGAACCCCGAAGTGCCGACGGTTGAAGGTGCACTGACCGAAGCACTAGAGAAAATCACCCAGACCGACATTCACCTCGTGGCGGCGGGGCGCACCGATGCCGGAGTACACGCCCGTGGCCAGGTGCTGAGCCTCGATCTGCCGACGCGTACGAAAATCGATTCATTGCCCAAGAAACTCAACGCACTTTGCGGGCCGCACATTGCGGTGCGCGAAGCCGCCTGGACAGACGCATCGTTTCACGCGCGGTTCTCGGCAATCTGGCGCCACTATCGCTACACGGTGCTCAATGCGGCAACACCCGACCCGTTCTTGGCAACAACTGCCTGGCACTTGCATCAGCCACTTGATGTTCGCCCAATGCAATTGGCCTGTGACGCGGTGATGGGCGAGCGTGACTTCTCGGCGTTCTGCCGCAAGCCAGTGTCAACTGGAACATCGTCGAACGAATCATCAAACGACGTCGACGAGTGTGACGAGTCAGACGGCGCTGCGACTGACGTGGGCGCCAGTCGTGTCAATGCGACTGGCGTTGCCGGACGAACACGCAAACCAGCTTCGATGAAGCGCTATGTCATGAAGGCAACATGGAAGCGCACTGGCGACCTCGTCGAGTTTGAGGTGCGCGCCAACGCGTTTTGTCACCAGATGGTGCGTTCGCTGGTGGGCACGTTCGTTGACATCGGTCTTGGTCGACGCTCGGCGAGCGACATGATGGCTCTCATTCGTTCGGGTCGCCGGCAAGACGCATCGCCAATTGCCCCGGCACACGGGCTGTGTCTGTGGGAAGTCGGCTATCCGGCTTCGCTCGACTGAGCGCACCGTGCGCATTGTCTTTCTCTCGACATCGGTCGGCCCGCTCGGCTCGGGTATCGGTGGCGGTGTCGAACTCACGCTGCGCACCTTGGCCGCCGGGCTTACTGCGCGTGGTCACGCGATCACCGTGCTGGCACCGCGTGGTTCGACCGTGCCTGATCTGCCGCGCGCAGTCGAGATCGTGCAGGTCGATGGTGCGCTACACGTGCCGAGTCAGACACTTGATCGCACAGCGAAACTCGATGTGCCTAATGACTCGGTGCTAAAGGCAATGTGGAAGCTGGCGCGCGACCGTGCGGCAAGCGGCAGTTGTGATGTGGTGTTGAATTTCGCCTATGACGCGCTGCCATTTGTCGATGCACCACTCGCAGTGCCAACTGTTCACTTGGTGAGCATGGGTTCACTCAGTGACGAAATGGATGACGCCGTTCGTTCGGCACTCGCTCGTAATTCACGCTGCATCGCCATGCACACTCGCGCCCAGGCCGCTACGTTCGGCACTGAGGTGCTGCAACACGCCCACATCGTGCTCAGCGGCATTGATCTTGCGAACTACGACTTCGTCGCACAGCCCGGCAATGACATCGCCTTCGTCTCACGAATCTCGCGCGAAAAGGGCATCGACGATCTCTTTCGGGTGGCGGCACTGAGTGGGCGACAGGTGCAGGCATTCGGCGTGATGGAAGACGAAGCAGCCTGGCGCGAAGCACAAGTTCGACATCCGCAAGCCATCGTGCATTACGCAGGATTCTTCTCGACCCGTGACTTGGCCGCGCGTCTCGGCCAGTGTGCCGCGCTCGTGATGGTGCATCACTGGGTGGAAGCGTTCGGCAATGTCGCAATCGAAGCGATGGCGTGTGGCGTACCGGTCGTTACCTATGACCGCGGTGGTCCGGCCGAAATCGTCGATCACGGGGTGACGGGCTACGTTGTCACCCCCGATGACCCGACGGCGGTCGTTGCGGCGCTGTCAACGATCTCGGCGATCGACCGGGCGGCGTGTCGCGCGGCTGTCGATGCGCACTATTCCGCATCGGCATTCACCGAGCGAGTCGAGCGCTGGCTGAGTGCCCAGGCAACCGTCGGGTAGTGGCTTTTTCGCGACGGGTGCATGCGAAGCCCGCGCAGCGCTGCCAGGTGGAGGGCAGGCGTTACCCCGTTATCATTCAGTGTTCGGGTTGCAGGGTTGTTTGGCCCGCCCGACAAGTACGAGAGGCAGTCACATGGGTACGTATTCGGCAAAGCCAAGCGAGGTGCAGCGCGCCTGGCACGTCATCGACGCCGATGGTCTCGTCTTGGGTCGCATGAGCACCGAGATCGCCACATTGCTGCGCGGCAAGCACAAGCCGACCTACACGCCGTCAATCGACACGGGCGACCATGTCATCGTGATCAATGCGTCGAAGGTGGTGCTGACGAGCGGCAAGGCGGACGCCAAGATCGTCGCTCGCCACAGCGGTTACCCGGGCGGTATTCGTGTTGAGAAGTTCAGCCAGTTTCTTGATCGCAGCCCCGAGGCGGCGATTCGTCGCACTGTGCACGGCATGTTGCCCAAAGGCCGACTTGGTCGTGCCATGCTGAAGAAGCTGCAGGTGTACGCCGGTGCAGAACATCCGCACGTCGCGCAACAGCCGCAACCCGTCGACATGAGCGCTGCCAAGGCGCGCTAACAAAGGAGTATTTCACCGTGGCCACCAAACCTCTCACCCAGACCACAGGTCGTCGCAAGAGTGCAGTGTCGCGCGCCCGTCTGCGCGCTGGTTCAGGTCGCGTCACTGTCAACGGTCGCGCCTTCGAGAACTATTTCCCTACGACTATTCATCGCAACAACGCCACCGAAGCGTTGCGTATCACCGGCACGTTGTCGACCTACGACATTGATGTCGACATCGCTGGCGGAGGCCCCGCTGGTCAGTCAGGCGCGATGCGTCTTGCGATTGCTCGCTCGCTCGTTGCACTCGACCCGTCGCATCGTCCGGCCTTGAAGCGCGCTGGTCTGCTTGCGCGCGATGCTCGCCGCAAGGAGAGCAAGAAGTACGGCTTGAAGAAGGCACGCAAGGCCCCGCAGTACACCAAGCGCTGATCTTGGCGCTGCGTTTCGGCACCGACGGAGTTCGCGGCCGAGTCGACACCGATCTTCGTGCGACCGATGTCGCGCGACTCGGTGCCTGTGTTTCGCGCCAGTGGCCACAGACCCCAATCATCATCGGCAACGATGGTCGCGAGAGCGGCACTTCATGGGTCGAAGCGTTTGCGGCCGGCGCGCGATCGCAAGGTGGTGTCGTGCACGCACTGGGGCTGGTGCCCACGCCCGCATTGGCGTTTTTGTCGGCACAACACCACTGTGTTGCGGTCTCAATCACGGCATCGCACAACCCGTATCACGACAACGGAGTCAAAGTCTTTGCGCCGGGCGGAGTCAAACTCAGCGACGACGAGCAAGGCCACATTGAGCGTCTGTGGAATGCGGCGGGAGACGTCGCGGCGGTTGCGATGCCGGCAGTCGGGGCGCCGGCAGTCGACACAACGTCGAGTGCTGCGTCGGCCGAAGCGGTAACACCGGCGCAGAGCGATTCGCCGAGCATCAACGACTACCTGAATCACTTCACTACCGTGGTGACACTCGGCCGTCAACGCGTCGTTGTTGACTGTGCAAACGGAGCAATGAGCGAAGTTGCACCACGAGTGCTCACATCGCTCGGTCTTGACGTCGAAGTGGTCAATGCGGTGCCGAACGGCCGCAACATCAACGACAAGTGTGGTGCAGTACACCCGCAACCCTTGGCCGAACGCTGTGCCGCCCTGGGGTGCATCGGGCTGGCGTTTGATGGCGACGGCGACCGAGTGATTGCCGTTGATGAACGTGGCAACATCGTCGATGGTGACCGACTGATTGCACTCGCGGCGCTTGATATGCATCGTCGCGGCCATCTGCACGAAGACACCGTGGTGGTCACATCGATGAGCAATCTTGGTTTCCACCGCGCGATGCGCCAGAGCGGCGTGGCGGTGGTAACCACCGATGTCGGCGATCGGGCGGTGCTGTCGGCAATGAGTGACGGAAACTTCTCGCTCGGAGGAGAACAAAGTGGTCACATCATTTTCTCGCGTCACGCCACGACTGGTGACGGTTTGCTTGCCGGCATAGTGCTTCTTGATCTCGTGCAGCGCAGTGGTGAATCGCTGCATATGCTCGCGACGAACGTGATGCAGTCGGTTCCGCAGGTCTTGCGCAACGTGCGCGTGTCGCGCATGCCGAAGGATCTTGATGGTCTGCTCGGTGATGAGTTGCGCAGCGAACGTGCCGCGCTTGCCGACGACGGCCGCATACTCGTGCGTGCGTCAGGCACCGAACCTGTCGTGCGCGTCATGGTCGAAGCACTCTCACAAGAGCGCGCCGAAGCCGTGGCTGAGCGCCTCGTTCATCTCGTAGAAACGCGCACTTCGGTAGCCTGAAACCTATGTGCGGCATTATCGCAGTGCTGTCACGTCCTGAAACCCGCAGCGTGCCGGTCGCTGCCGATCTGCTGGCCCAGATTGAGGCAGTTGTCACCCAATGGCCACTCACGGGGGCCGCCTTGCCGAGCGACGAAGCGCTCGTTGTCATGGGCAAGCAGATGACCGCTGTTGATGCGTCACTGCGTGGCGATGCCGGCTTGTGGCTCTTGGCCGGAAATCGCGAGTTTGTCGCCGCGCTCGGTACTGCTCTCGAGCAGTTGCAGGGTCGCATCTCAGCCGCTGAAGATGCCCTCGAGTCGTCTGGTGCGCTCGATGCCGCGGTGCTCGAGAAGCGGGCGGGTTTGCTCACCGTGTTGCGTGATGCGGTGTGGTCGATTCGTATGGATCGTTTGCGCACTGCGGCCGCGGTCGACGGTCTGGCTGGTGCTGGAGCGAGTCGCTCGGCGCTCGCCGCGTATCTCTCGATTCAACAAGTGTTCTCTGGCCTCGATCGTCTTGAAGTGCGCGGTCGTGACTCGGCTGGCGTGCACGTCATGGTGTGGGGCCACGGTGTATCACCAGATGACGCGCGTGTGCGCGCGATGCTCGGCGCACGCCACGACGACAACCTCTTTACCTCTGGTTCGGTGCGCATCACTCGCGCGGCGTGGTCGTTCGTCTACAAAGCGGCGGCTGAGATTGGCGAACTTGGCGACAATACGCGAGTCATGCGCCAAGCCGTGGTCGGTGACGACTTACTGCGTCTACTGGTGAGCCAGCAGGGTGCCCGCGTGGCGGTGCTCGGTCATACGCGCTGGGCGAGTGTCGGCATCATCTCTGAGCCGAACGCCCACCCCGTCAACAGCGAAGAGCTCGAGTCCAACGCAGATGCGGCATATCTGATTGCCGCTCTGAACGGCGACGTCGATAATCATGCCGACTTGCGGGCCCGCCACGAGTTGCGGCTTGCACAACCAATCACCACCGACGCCAAGGTGATTCCGGCACTCGTGTCGCGACGTCTTGCGGCATCGACGAAAGATGGCAGCTCAACTGCTTCGACCAACGGCGGCGGCTTAACTGCTTCGGCTAATGCACTCGCTGATGCGTTTCGTGAGACGGTCGCATCTTTTGAAGGGTCAGTTGCCATTGCAGCGGCATCAGCCGACAATCCAGAATCGTTGCTCTTGGCGCTCAAGGGCAGCGGTCAAGGTCTTTGCGTTGGGTTGGCACCGAACCGATTCGTCGTGGCGAGTGAGCCATATGGCTTGGTCGAAGAAACGCAGCACTATCTGCGAATGGATGGTGAATCGCTCGCGCATGCAGATAACCCCTCGAGTCGTGGGCAAGTTGTCGTGCTTGACGCGGCACGGGCAGGCGAGGCCGAAGGAATTCGACTTGTTGCCTACGACGGCACAGCACTGTCGCTCGGCAGCCACAACATGCTCACGGCCGAAGTTACGACTCGCGACATTGACCGCGGCCCCCACAGTCACTTTCTTGCCAAAGAAATCACTGAGGCACCGCGCTCGTTCACCAAGACCCTGCGCGGCCGCCTCGTTCAATCTGGTGGCGCACTCACCGTGTCGTTGGACGAATCACAATTGCCGCGCCGAATCGTCGACGAACTCTCGTCAGGCGCACTGCAGCGCATTCGGGTAATCGGTCAGGGCACGGCGGCAATTGCCGGGCGCTCGTTGGCCAACCTCTTGCGCTCGTTGACTGGTGACCGTCTGCGCATCGACGCACTGCCCGCCACTGAGTTGTCGGGCTTTGGTTTGTCGCTTGACATGAGCGACACGCTGATCGTCGCCATCAGCCAGAGTGGCACCACCACCGACACCAACCGCACGGTCGACCTGGCACGGTCGCGTGGTGCACGAGTCTTGGCCATTGTCAATCGACGGGGAAGCGAGTTGACAGCCAAGGCCGATGGTGTCATCTATACCTCTGACGGTCGCGACGTCGAGATGAGTGTCGCCAGCACCAAGGCGTTCTACGCACAAGTCGCCGCGGGTGCGTTGCTCGCCTGCGCGGTAGCGCAAGCACTCGGCACCGGTCAGGCCGACGATCGCACCCAACTGCTCGAGGCGTTGCGCACCCTGCCCGAAGCGATGCACACGGTGCTTGCGTCACGCAGCAAGGTCGCCGACGCAGCGCGCACCTTCGCGACATCTCGTCGTTATTGGACGGTCGTCGGCAACGGCACCAACGCGGTAGCCGCCGAAGAAGTGCGCATCAAGTTGAGCGAGCTGTGTTACAAGTCGATCGCCTGCGACATCACCGAAGACAAGAAGCACATCGACTTGTCGTGCGAACCACTCATCTTTGTGTGCGCTGCCGGGCTTTCAGGCGGAACGGCGAGCGATGTGGCGAAGGAAATCGAGATCTATCGGGCCCACAAGGCTCTGCCGATCGTCGTGGCAACTGCGGGAGAAGAGCGGTTCAGTGCCGCCGCCGCAGTCATCGAAGTGCCTGCTGTCGACCCGCGACTCGCCTTCGTCTTGAGTGTGATGGTCGGACACCTCTTTGGTTACGAAGCAGCGCTAGCGATCGATGCGCTGGCCCGTCCGCTGCGCCAGACCCGCGAAGTGGTTGAGCGTGCCGTCGCCCGCGGCGGTCAGGGCTCGGTGTTGCTCGACAAGGTGCATGCCGAAATCGGCGTGCCTGCGACGCGCTTTTTCGATTCGCTCGCGACTGGCACCTACGACGGCAACCTCGAAGCCTCCACCGCGGTGCGCGTCGTTGGCATGTTGCGTACGGTGATGTCGGCCAACCCACTGCAGAGCTACCAGCGAGATTTCGGCAAGATTGCCACACCCGAAGCATTGCTCGATGACTTGACCGCAGCACTCACGCGAGCAGTCGACGAACTCACGCGACCGATTGACGCCATCAAACACCAAGCCAAGACCATCACCGTCGGCATCTCGCGCAGCGAAGAGGGCCTGCTCGACCGTGCGCTGGTCAAGGCGGTGCTTACGGCTGGGGCAGCGCGTGAACGCTTGACCTACGGCGTGTTGAAGGTGCTTGCCGATCTCGACGCTGCAGTCAGCCAGGTGGTCGGCTTCACCCGATACCGAATCGAAGGCGACCCCGCATCGAACAATGCGACGGTCGCCATCGTCGACCGAGGCGGCATCTCGCGTGATCTGCAGTCGCGAGTCGATGCATCCAACGCCTTGCGCGGCACCAAGCGACGAATCGCGATGTCGCAGGAAGTGCTTGTCGCTCGAGGCCGTCGCGACAATCGCACGGTCATTCTGGTGCCCGAGACCAAAGGCGCAGAGACGACCGGCATCACGTTGTTGCACGTTCTGTTCCATGATCGTTTGCCAGCCGGTGTGATGAAGCAGGTGCTGGCAGGTTATGACAACCGCTATGAGCGATTGGTCGATGCGGTGACCGAGACCGAGGCGGCCTTCCGCGAAGACCGCCTGGCCGAAGTGTCGGTGGCTGACGCGCTGATCTTGCCGATCACATCGACTGCCGACATGTGGCGGGCGTGAGCGTGATGCGTGGTCTCGGTGTCGACGCGGTCGATGTTCCGCGGTTTCGTGATGTGCTTGCGCGCAACCCTCGGCTGGTGACGCGGCTCTTTACTGCAGCTGAGCGAGAGTCGGCAGAGCGTCGTGCTGACGCCACGCACATGTTGGCTGCGCGATTTGCGGTGCGCGAAGCCACGATGAAAGCACTCGGAGTCGGCCTTGGTGCGTTTGATTTTCACGACGTATCGGTGAGTAGTGACGCGACTGGTCGACCGCGATTGCTCGTGAGTGGTCGTGCCGCGCAACTTGCGGCATCACGCGGTGTGCAGCAGTGGCATGTGTCGATCACCCACACCGATCAGACCGCGATTGCCGTCGTGGCTGCCAACTGAGGGTTCGCTACCCGTGCGCGAGAGTGTTGCTGTGGGTTCGGCTGCTGCGAGTTCTGCGGCGGCGCGGGCGTTGCGCCCGACGCGCGCCGAAGTGAACCTCGCCGCCCTGCGTCGCAACGTCAATCGACTGACTGAGCTAGCGGCACCCGCCGAACTGTGGGTCGTCGTCAAGGCCAATGCCTATGGCCATGGGGCACTGCAGTGCGCTCGGCAGGCGCTTGCAGCTGGCGCGCGCGGTCTGTGCGTGGCACTCGTGCAGGAGGCCGTGGAGCTGCGTGAAGCCGGCATTACGAGCCAAATCATGGTGTTGAGTGAGCAGTCGCCACATGCCGCCGATCTGCTCGTCGCCCACGATCTGACCTGTGTGGTCTACAACCAGCACTACATCGCGGCGTTGTCAGCTGCCGCCACGCGCGCGCAACGACAGGTAAAGGTCCATTTGAAGATCGATACAGGTATGCACCGTGCCGGCGTCGACCCGGCTCAGGCGGTCGAGCTCGCTCGCCACATTGTCACTGCACCGGGTGTGGTGTTCGAAGGGGTCATGACGCATCTCGCGACCGCCGATGACCCACATCACCCCGCAACGCAACGCCAGCTTGCCCAATTCGAACATGTGCTCGCCGACATTCGCGCCGTTGCCCCGCAGGTGCGGCACGTGCACTCGGCGAACTCTGCTGCAATGCTGCGCGGTCTCGCAGCGTCGGCGAGCGCGGCAGTGCAAGGCGCATTTTCTTACACCATGGTGCGCGCGGGAATCTCGGCCTACGGTCTTTCGCCCGGAGACGGCGTCGCCAACCTCACGACATCACTCGAGCCGGTGTTGCGACTGCGCACCGAAGTGAGCCACGTGCGGCGCGTGCGTGCGGGCGAGGGCGTCAGCTACGGCCTGCGCACCACGCTCGATCGTGACACCACTGTTGCAACGCTGCCGCTCGGCTACGCCGATGGCATTTCACGCCGCGCGTGGCAAACCGACGCGCGGGTGTTGGTCGGTGGTCGCCGCCGTCGAATTCTCGGTGTCGTGACGATGGACCAAATGATGGTCGACTGCGCCGATGACACCGTGCAGGTTGGGGATGAAGCGGTCATCATCGGCACGCAGGGCACCGAACAGATCACGGCAGAAGACTGGGCTCGTGCACTCGACACCATCACCTATGAAGTGGTGTGCGACATCTCATCGCGCGTGCCACGCACCTATGGCGAGCAGTGATGTCACAGCTGCAGTTTGAGTCGGCATCGCCGAGTGATTCCGCACGGTTGGCTGCCGCTGTTGCAGGTGTGCTGCGTTCGCGAGATGTGTTGCTGTTGTCAGGCGATCTCGGTGCGGGCAAGACGATGTTCACAAAGGCGTTGTGTGCCGAACTCGGAGTCAGTGATGCCGTGACGTCTCCGACCTTTACGTTGGTGCACGAATACCGTGGACGCACGCTCACCGTCTGCCATGCCGACATCTACCGACTTGAGCGAACTGCCGAGTTTGACGACCTCGATCTTGATGGTGCGCGAGCGGCCGGCAGCGTTCTGGTTGTCGAATGGGGAGAAGTGCTGAGCGACGCCTTCCCAGACCACCTTGCACTTCGATTCGCGCACGTAGGCGACGACGACCACCGCAGCATCAGCATCACGGCACACGGGTCTAGTTGGCAGTCGCGTCTTGAGCGCATCGCCGCACAAATCGGCGCGAAGGTTATGCCATGATCGTGCTTGGCATCGACACCGCCACTTCGTTGGTGAGTGTGGCGGTATCCGACGGCCGTGAAGTGTTGGCGGCGAGCGAGTCACGCAGCGATCGTCGCCATGCCGAGGATCTCACGCCAATGGTCGAGTTCGTCGTGCAGCGCGCCAAGTTGACGCTCAGTGAGATCGAGGCAGTGGCGGTGAATGTCGGGCCGGGGCTCTTCACCGGTATGCGCGTGGGAATCTCCACCGCACAGGCGCTAGCGCAGGTGTTGGGTGTGCGATTGGTGGGCATTGACGGGCTGTCGGCGATGACTGCGGCCGTGCCGCGAGCCGCCCTCGTCGACTGCGACGTAGTCGTGCCCACAATCGACGCCAGGCGTCGCGAGGTGGCCTGGTCGCTGCACCGTGTGGGCGACGACGGCACCACGACGAGTGTCGCGCCGCCGCACGTCGGAAGCCTTGCTGACCTCGTGCTTGCCGTGCGTGAGCGGGGTCAGAATTGTTGCTTCGTGGGCGAATTTGCCCGCCGCCATGCTGAAGAGATTCGCGAGGCCGTTGGCTCACAGGCGTGGAGTGTTTCGTTTGGTGATGAGTCGCTCGATTTTCCCCATGCACGTGCGGTGACGCAGTTGGCACTCGACAAGTTGCTACTCGATGACAGCGACGCCGTCGCGGCACCGTCAGTGGCAGCGCTCTATCTGCGTGACGCCGACGCCGATATTCACTGGTCAACACGGAGCAGCGCATGAACATCTTGAGCCGCTTGCTGCGCCGCACGCCTGCCGACCCCGACGCGCTACAGATCGAACCGATGCGCAAGTCGCATCTCGCCGAGGTGATGGCGATCGAGTCGGTGTCGTACCCTGCACCGTGGACCAAGACTGTGTTCGAAGACGAACTGGCAATGCAGGCGCGTGGCTCGCGCCACTATCTGGTGGCTCGCCTCGGTGATCGTCTCGTTGGCTACGGCGGGATGATTTATATGGATGACGCAGCCCACATCACCAACATCGCAGTCGACGTCTCGATGCGTCGCCGCGGAATCGCCACCGAGTTGTTGCTTGACCTGGCATGGCAGGCGCGTCGCGCTGGCATGGCGTCGCTCACCCTTGAAGTTCGGCAATCAAATGTGTCGGCACAGTCGATGTATCAGCGCTTTGGCTTTGCACCGGTCGGTGTGCG
Organism: Acidimicrobiia bacterium; assembly: GCA_010025655.1. Lineage (GTDB taxonomy): Bacteria > Actinomycetota > Acidimicrobiia > Acidimicrobiales > Ilumatobacteraceae > F1-60-MAGs027. The sequence goes on along the minus strand of RGSV01000004.1, from coordinate 5,664 downwards.
ACCCAAGTATTACGAGAATCGCGACGACGCCATCGTGATGTGGTGCACTGACATTCAGGGCGATGCCTTTCGCGCGCGGCTCGAGAAGATTGAAGTTGAGCGAAATGGCTGACAGCATGACCAGGCGTGGCGATGTGACGGCCAACGAGAGCACCGTCGTGCTCGGCATCGAGACGAGTTGTGACGAAACTGCAGTTGCTGTGGTGATGGGCGGTGGCGACGTGTTGTCGTCGGTGGTTGCGAGTCAATTGGATGAGCACGCTCGATTCGGTGGCGTAGTGCCCGAGATCGCCAGTCGCGCGCACCTCGAGGCACTGCCGCACGTGACGGCGCAAGCAATGGCGCGTGCGGGCATTGATTTTGGGCGAGTCGACGCGGTGGCCGCCACCGTTGGGCCTGGGCTCGTTGGTGCGCTACTCGTCGGTGTGGCAGCGGCGAAGGCCACTGCGCTCGCCCTTGATGTGCCGTTCATTGGCGTCAACCATCTCGAGGCGCATCTCTATGCCGCATTGCTTGATGCTCCTGATGCCGAGTTTCCGATGCTGTTCGTGCTGGTCTCAGGCGGCCACACCATGTTCGTAGCGATGAACAGCCCACACGATTATCGCGTTGTCGGTCAAACCATCGACGATGCGGCAGGTGAAGCCTTCGACAAGGTGGCGCGGTTTCTCGGGCTTGAGTTTCCGGGTGGGCCGGCTATCGACAAGGCGGCGACGCGCGGCAACGAAAAGGCGATCGACTTTCCACGGGCAATGCGCAACGACGGCCTTGACGTGTCGTTCAGCGGGTTGAAGACGGCGGTGATCAACTATGTGCGGGCCCACCCCGAGGTGTCGAGCGACGACGTTGCAGCATCGTTTCAGCGCGCCGTGGTTGATGTGCTCGTGCACAAGGCGCGACGTGCGGCGAACGACTGCGGGGCGCGCACGATCGCCCTCGGCGGCGGTGTTGCGGCGAACACGCAGTTGCGTCGCGAACTGCAACGAGCCGGAGACGAAGCTGGCGTGCGTGTCGTGCTTCCATCGCGCGAGATGTGCACCGACAATGCGGCAATGATTGCGAGCGCAGGGTGGTATCGCCTCGCGCGTGGAGAAACATCGCCGCTGGATGCCGGCGCGAACCCGAACCTCAAGTTGGCGGCAGGGCAGCGATGACGCAGTCAGTCGCTGCCGCATCGCCCGCAGCGGTGACGCGTCCGCTCGCCCTGCGTGGCACACACACCGACGGCTCACCGGGTCGTGGCGTCGAGGTGTGGCCGCCTGTCGTGCTTGCCCCGATGGCCGGGGTCACCAACGCACCGTTTCGCAGCCTTTGCCGCAGTTTCGGCCCAGGCCTTATCTATGTAAACGAGATGATCATGGCGGCAGCTCTCGTCTACGGGAATACTCGCACGCGGTCGATGGTGACGTTTGCCCCCGACGAGCAGTTTCGCAGTTTGCAGCTCTACGGCAGCGACCCGCGCACGATGGAATCAGCCGTCGACATTCTTGGTCGCGAGAACCTCGTCGACCACATTGACTTGAACTTCGGGTGCCCAGCCGCAAAGGTGACCCGCAAGGGTGGTGGGGCAGCAGTTCCGCTCAAGAAGAACCTGCTGCGAGAGATTGTGGCCAGCACGGTGCGCGCAGCGAGTCGCTATGGCATTCCGGTGACGTGTAAGTTCCGCATGGGAGTGACCGACGATCTGCTCACCTATCTCGACACGGGTGCTATTTGTCGTGACGAGGGTGCGGTGGCCATCGCCCTGCACGCACGCACCGCTGAGCAGCATTACGCGCCGAGTGCGCGGTGGGAAGCCATCGCTGCTCTGAAACAACACGTGCAGGGCATTCCGGTGTTGGGCAATGGCGACATTTGGACTGCGAGCGACGCCGTGCGCATGGTGCACGAAACGGGTTGCGACGGCGTGGTCATCGGTCGCGGGTGTCTCGGCAAGCCGTGGCTGTTTCGCGATCTGATTGATGCGTTTTCTGGTCGCGCGCTGCAACCTGCACCACTACTCGGTGACGTGCTCGACGTAATGCTCCGGCACGCGGAGTCGTTGATGCACCATCATCAAGCCAACGGACGCAACGACGAAGGCAAAGGCATTCGTGAATTTCGTAAACACTGTGGGTGGTATCTCACGGGCTATCCGGTCGGGCCAGAAGTGCGGCGCCGCTTCGCCGAAGTTTCGACGCTTGATGAGGTTCGCCAACTCGCCGCAACACTCGACCGCACACTTCGACTCGTTGACGGCGGCGAGCGCCTCGCACGCGGTCACACCAACGGCCCGATCAAAGTGATGTTGCCACACGGCTATCTCGATCACCTCGACGACCTCACAGTGCCTGATGACGCACTCGTCACCACATTGAGTGGAGGATGAAGTCCTCCGCGCCAGCCCTCGTGCTCGCGTCGCGTTCTCCGCGGCGTCGTGAGTTACTCGAGCGACTTGGTCTTGCCCACACCGTTGATGCCGCCAATATCGACGAAGCAGTGCTACCTAGTGAGTCACCGCGAGAACACGTGCAGCGATTGGCACGTGCCAAATGTGCGGTGGTCGCCGCACGCCACTCAAGCGACTCCGTCATCATTGCCGCCGACACCACCGTTGATGTTGACGGTGAAATCTTCGGCACACCTCGCAATGTCGATGAAGCGCGCAGCATGTTGCAGCGTCTATCGGGCCGCACGCACCTGGTGCACACCGCGGTATGCACTGCGAGGGGCAGCGCCGACGACCTGCGCTGCGAACTCGACACCGCCGCCGTCACCATGGTGCCGATCGACCCTGACCTGCTCGAGCGTTATCTCGCTACTGGTGAATCGCTCGACAAAGCAGGGGCCTACGCGGTGCAGGGTGAAGCGGCTGCCTTTGTCGCGAGCGTCAACGGTCACATCACGACGGTGATCGGGCTGCCGGTGCGGCTGGTGGAGCGGCTGCTGGCCCCGTTCGGGTTGTCGCCTGCACGGGTGACCCCCTAGCATTAGCACTCGCCTTGGGAGAGTGCTAACGCTCTCGGGGCGCAAAATCAGCCCGTTTCCCGCCCGGGAAACCCGCACCATAAAGGAAGAACCATGAACCTGAAGCCTCTCGACGACCGGGTGGTCGTCAAGCCGTCGGAAGCCGAGCAGACCACCGCCTCGGGTCTCGTCATCCCCGACACCGCCAAAGAAAAGCCACAGCAGGGCACCGTGCTTGCTGTTGGTCCTGGTCGCTGGAGCGACTCTGAAGGCAAGTTCTTCCCGCTCGAGATCAAAGTCGGCGACACCGTGCTCTACAGCAAGTACGGCGGCACCGAAGTCGCGCACAAGGGCGACGACCTATTGATTCTCACCAGCCGCGACGTGCTCGCGATTGTTACGAAATAACCCCCACACAAAGGAACCACACACATGGCCAAAATGCTCAAATTCGATGAAGAAGCACGTCGCGCGCTTGAAGCCGGCGTCAACAAACTTGCCGACGCCGTAAAGGTGACGCTCGGACCCAAGGGCCGCAACGTCGTTCTCGACAAGAAGTTCGGCGCACCGACCATCACCAATGACGGTGTTTCGATCGCCAAAGAAGTTGAGCTCGAAGATCCGTTCGAGAACATGGGTGCTCAGCTGGTCAAAGAAGTTGCGACCAAAACCAATGACGTCGCCGGTGACGGCACCACCACCGCAACGGTGCTTGCCCAAGCCATGGTCACCCACGGCATGCGCAACGTTGCCGCCGGCGCAAACCCGATGGGCTTGAAGCGCGGTATCGAAAAAGCCGTTGCTGCAGCCGTCGAGTCGATCAAGTCACAAGCCAAGGAAGTCGACGACAAGGGCGACATTGCCAACGTCGCGACAATCTCGGCAGCCGATGCCGCAATCGGCAAGGTCATCGCTGACGCAATCGACAAGGTCGGCAAAGACGGCGTTGTGACGGTTGAAGAGTCGAACACCTTCGGTATTGAACTCGAGTTCACCGAAGGTATGCAGTTCGACAAGGGCTACCTGTCGCCGTACTTTGTCACCGATCAAGACCGCCAAGAGGCCGTGCTTGAAGACCCCTACATCCTCTTCCACTCAGCGAAGATCTCGACCGTGCAGTCGATGTTGCCGCTGCTCGAAGGCGTGATGAAGACGGGCAAGCCGCTCTTGATCGTGGCCGAAGACGTCGAAGGTGAAGCACTTGCGACGCTGGTCGTCAACAAGATTCGCGGCACCTTCAACTCGACCGCCGTCAAGGCGCCGGGCTTTGGTGACCGCCGTAAGGCGATGTTGCAAGACATGGCGATCCTCACCGGTGGCCAGGTCATCAGCGAAGAAGTGGGTTTGAAGTTGGAGAACGCAGGTCTCGACCTCTTGGGTCGCGCCAAGCGAGTCATCATCGACAAAGACAACACCACCATCGTCGATGGCCATGGCGACAAGGCCGAGGTCAGCGGTCGCATCAACCAGATCAAGACCGAGATCGACAACACCGACAGCGACTGGGATCGTGAGAAGCTGCAAGAGCGCCTCGCCAAGTTGGCTGGCGGCGTTGCAGTCATCAAGGTCGGCGCAGCCACTGAGGTGGAGCTGAAGGAAAAGAAGCACCGCATCGAAGACGCCGTGTCGGCCACCCGCGCGGCAATCGAAGAAGGCGTGGTCGCCGGTGGCGGCACCGCCCTCGTGCGTGCGCGTCCTGCCGTGCTGAAGGTCGTCGAGTCGCTCTCAGGCGACGAAGCGACCGGCGCCCGCAGCGTCTATGACTCACTCACTGCTCCCGCTCGTCACATCGCCGACAACGCCGGCATGGAAGGCGCAGTTGCAGTGCAGCAAGTCGAAGCCGCAAAGGGCAACACCGGTCTCAACGCCGCAACTGGCGAGATGACCGACCTTGTGAAGGCCGGCATCATCGACCCAGCGAAGGTCACGCGCGCCGCGCTGCAGAACGCAGCGTCGATCGCGGCCCTCGTCATCACCACCGAGTGCCTCGTGGCCGACAAGCCCGAGAAGGCCGGTGCTGCACCTGCCGGTGGCGGAATGCCCGGCGGCGGCATGGGGATGATGTAACGAATCGTCCCGCTCACGCGGAACAACTGAAGAGTACGAGTTAACGGTCGCCTTCGAGCACGCCAATCACGGCGGCATGAAGGCGACCGTTGCTCGTGATGAGTGAGTTTGATCGGTAGTCCGGTGCGCCATGTCGGTCTGACACCTGCCCGCCCGCTTCGGTGACAATCGGGTAGATGGCGGCATTGTCATAAGGTCCTAGGCCGATCGCGTCGATGGCAAAGTCGACTGCGCCTTCTGCCACCAGCATGTGCTGCCAGAAATCGCCGTAGTTGCGCAAGCGTTTGACATCACGTTGCAGCGAGTCGAGTTGCGTGGTCTTGCTGGCGCGATGCCACGACTCGGTCACGGTGATGCTGGCACTAGCCGCGTCAAGACTGGCGACATCACTGACGCGCAGGCGAATGCCATCGCGAAGTGGATCAACGCTTGCACCGATCTTGCCGCAGAATGCGCCACCGCCACGCACCGCCCACCAGCGTCGGCCGAGTGCAGGAGCTGAAACGACACCGAGCATGGGCGTGCCATCTTCTACCAATGCGATGAGGGTCGCCCACACCGGCACCCCGCGCACGAAGTTGCTTGTGCCATCGATTGGGTCGATCACCCACTGGTGTGCCGCATCGGTTGGGCCAATCACCCCGTGCTCCT
>RGSV01000300.1 GCA_010025655.1 Acidimicrobiia bacterium | reverse complement strand
ACGGTCGCGTGATGGAAAGCGAGGCGGCGCACGGCACCGTCACTCGTCACTATCGCGACCATCAAGCCGGAAAAAAGACCAGCACCAACCCGATCGCGTCGATCTTCGCGTGGACTCGCGGCCTCGCACACCGCGGCAAACTCGACGGCACGCCCGCGGTTACCGACTTCGCCAACAAACTCGAGCAAGTGTGCATCGAGACCGTCGAAGCCGGCGACATGACCAAAGACTTGGCGTCGCTCATCAGCAACGATCAGCCGTGGCAGACGACCGAAGAGTTCCTCTCCTCGATTGATCGTCGCCTGCAGGAGAAGATGGCCAAGGGCTGATAGCCGTGGCTCACCGCACCGTGCCTGCCACGATGCGTGCCGTCGTGCTCACCGAGTTTGGTGGGCCAGAGGTGTTGCGTCTCACTGAGGTGCCAGTGCCCGTGCCGGCTGCCGACGAACTGCTCGTGCGTGTGAACGCCACCGCACTCAATCGCGCCGACTTGTTGCAGCGCCGTGGGTTCTACCCGAACCCATTTCCGGGGGAATACGACATTCCGGGCATGGAGTTTGCCGGCGAAGTCGTCAGCGCTGCCGCGTCGCCCACCGGGCCCGCGCGTCGCGCTGCGCGGTTCAAGCCTGGCGACCACGTGATGGGCATCGTCTCGGGCGGCGCGTACGCCGAATACCTCACCATCCCCGCCGCTCAAGCGATGCGCACGCCGCGCGGCATGTCGCTCACTGATGCGGCGGCGATCCCAGAAGTGTTCATCACCGCGTGGGATGCCCTCGTGTTGCAAGGCGGTCTCACACCCGGCGGCACGGCACTCGTGCATGCAGGTGCATCGGGCGTGGGCACCGCAGCCATTCAGATCTGTCGCGCGATGGGTGCACAGATCATCGTGACGTGTTCGGGTGCGCGCGGTGGGGTCGACAAAATGCAGGCCTGCCGCGACCTCGGCGCATCACTCGTCGTCGATTACACCACTCAAGACTTCGCCAAAGAAGTGGCTGACTATACGAAGGGCAGGGGAGTCGACGTCGTGCTCGACGTGATCGGCGGCGACTACACCGTGCGCAACGTGGCGTGTCTCGCCCAGAAGGGTCGCATCATTCAAGTGGGCACGATGGCTGGCCCATCAAAAGATTTCAACGTTGCTTCACTCATGCCCAAGCGCGCATCCATCACGGGCACCGTGTTGCGCCCGCGCCCGAAAGAAGAGAAGATCGCCGTGTCGCGGGCCTTCGCCGAAGCCCTGTTGCCCGACTTTGACGCCGGTGTGCTGAAGCCGGTCATCGACAGGCAGTTCACACTCGACCAGATCGTCGCCGCCCACGAACACATGGAAGCCAACGCCAACATCGGCAAAATCGTCGTCACCATCGCCGCCTGACGCCCTAGCAATGAAAATCAGCTTTCGCCCGTTAAGCGACGCCGACTACGACGCTCTTGCCGAATTGTTGAACGAAGCATCCGCTGCAGA
>RGSV01000299.1 GCA_010025655.1 Acidimicrobiia bacterium | reverse complement strand
ACCCGTTTCGGTGGCGAGAGCGGCGACTCACGGGTGTGTTGCAGCAACGTGAAGGTGGACCACTCTTCATCGCCGAGGGCGACCTCGTTACGCAGCGTGCACTCGAAGCGGGGTGCGAACCCGTTGCCGTCTTGGTGAGCGAAAAAGGCGAAGCACGCCTATCCGCTTTCGCGCCGGGCTACGAGCGCTATTCGTATCTCACCAGCGAAGACCTGCGCCGCAACATCACGGGGCTCGGTGTTCCACTTGATGTAATTGCCCTCTTTAAACGACCGCCAAGCTGCGAACTTGCTGCCCTGGCTGTCGGCTTCACGCGCGGCATTCTCGTTGACCATGTCGACAACCCCGTCAACATCGGTTCGATCGCACGAAATGCTGCAGCGTTCGGGTGGGATGCAATGTTCCTCGACGACCACAGTGCCGACCCGTTGGCTCGTCGTGCGTTGCGCGTGTCGATGGGTAACTCATTTCGCGTGCCTCATGCACGTGTTGCCGATGTTGCAGCGTTCGTGCAGTCACTGAATGCACAAGGCGTGGCGACGATTGCGCTCACCCCGGCTGCCGATGCCACGCCGATGCGATCAGTGCAGATTGATGCGCAACGACGTTTAGTGCTCTTTGGCTCAGAGCGAGAGGGTCTCGACGATGTCGTAATGGCGGCGTGCACTCACCGCGTGCGCATCGAGATGCAAGACGGAGTCGACTCGCTGAATGTGGCGGCTGCGAGCGCCGTGGCGTGCTACAGCCTGCACTGATTCAGCAGAGTCATCACACGTTGCGCAAGTGATCGGCGGCGCGCACGAAGTAATCGCGAATCTCCCCCAACAGTTCAGGGCTGAGCGCGTTGCCATGCAGCGCGGCGGGCGAAACATCTTCGTGTGTGACCGCGTCGAGGGCGGCGTTCATGTGCGCGAGCCAACGGTCGCGCATCGCTTCGTCGATGGCATACGGCGCGTGGCGCATGCGCAGTCGCGGGTGACCGCGTTCGTCGGAATACGTGGTCGGCCCGCCCCAATACTGCGCGAGAAACTTCGCCAACTTCTGTTCTGCTGAGACGAGGTCGGCCGGGGTCGGATACAAGGCGAGCAACACGGGGTCGGTACGCACGCCGCGATAGAACTCGGCGGCAAGACGGTCAAAGAACTGCTGGCCTCCGACGCGTTCGTAGACGGTCACGAGAATTCGGGCTCTTCCCACTTGGGGAAGATGTCGGGTAAGTCTCTGGCCACCGAATCGGTGAAGGCAGCTGGGCGCTTTTCCAAGAAACTCACTACTCCTTCGTGGGCGTCGGCGCTGCGGCCACGCAGTTGGATGCCACGCGAGTCAGCGCGATGCGCTTCCATCGGGTGCGAAGCACCGAGCATGCGCCACAACATCTGGCGTGCGAGCGCCACCGAGACACCCGAGGTGTTGTGCGCGATTTCTTCGGCAAGGCTCTGTGCGGCGGGCAACAGGTCGCTTGGTTCGTGCAGCGACCGAACG
>RGSV01000298.1 GCA_010025655.1 Acidimicrobiia bacterium | reverse complement strand
TACGAGGTGTACACCGTGCTCGCCGACGCCGACCAGATGAAGAACACACCGAAGATTGCCGATGCTCGCTCGGCTGAAGTGTGCTGTGCGCCAACTCCACAACCTGTGAAGATTGCCGTTCGCGCCGAGGTGTGACGCGGTAAGTCAGTCGCGCACGAAGTGCGACACCACTTCAACGTGGTGCGTGTGCGGAAACAAGTCGAGCACTTCCGCATTGACAAGGTCATAACCAGCATCAACAAGTAGGCGCGCGTCGCGAGCTGCAGCTACTGCGTCGCACGACACCAACACCACCGTCGGAGCCGCCGTGTCGAGCAGTGTGGTGACGCCAGCCTTGCCCAAGCCGCTTCGTGCTGGGTCGGCAATCACGAGACCCGCCCGCACGGCACGCCAGTGTTCAAACCGCGTGTGCATCACCATGGCGCTGCGACCACGCAGATTCTCGTAAGCGTCGCTGCACGCCGACTCACTCGACTCGACCAGCACACACTGCACACCGATCGGCACCACGGTGGCGGCGAACAACCCGACCCCGCCGTAGGCGTCGACGACGACACCGTCACGGCCGTCGAGTGCGTTGCCAGCGGCCCGTGCGACCGCGTCGACGAGCAACTCTGCGGCTTGCGGTGACGCCTGGAAAAACGACGCCATCGACACCCGCAACCGCGCACCTGCCACATCTTCGTGAACTACCGCGGCGGCACCGGCTGCCACATCGTCGGGCAGCCCGAGCACACGGGCCTTGTCGTGCGACCACACGGCACGCTCACCGGTCGCCACCGAGCAGCGAAGGGTGACCTCGCCGTCGCCACGCACGCCCACGGTCGACACCAGCGATTGCAGCAGCGGATGCATTACGAGGCACTGCTCGATCTCCACCGACTCGTGCGATGATGCGCGACGAAACCCGAGTCGGCCACTCGGCGTCACCGCCATGCGCACCGTCGTGCGCGACGCGTCGTGGCTGACGGCACCACCCCGCACGATCGGCGCCTCGGGCAATCTTGCTGTGCGGGCAAATGCCTCGCGCACCACGGCAGCCTTTGCGTCGTGTTGTGCATGCGCCGCGAGATGCTGCCAATCGCAACCGCCACACCCGTCGGCGACGTGCCGACATGGCGGAGTCACACGAACAGGCGATGCAGCCACGACTCGAAGAGTGCGGGCCCGGGCGAAGTCACGCTTGACTTCGACGAACTCTGCTTCGATCGTCTCACCGGGCAACCCAGTGTCGACAAACACCACTCGCCCGTCGGTGTCGCGCGCGAGCGCATCGCCGCCGGCGACCAGCCGTTCGATCTGCAACCGGCGGCGAGCACCAACGGCACTCAGGGCGTCGTGTGGCACGCCACGAGATTCGGCGTCGCTCATCGTCATCGACCCTAGGCTTGACCGAGCATGCGACCCGTGCAAATCGCCCCGTCGGTGCTGCCGGTCGATTTTTCGAAACTCGGTGAAGCGATCGTCGCGCTCGACGCCGCGGG
>RGSV01000297.1 GCA_010025655.1 Acidimicrobiia bacterium | reverse complement strand
ATGATCTTCACTGCACCAGCTGAGTCCATTGCGAACTGTGATGCGCCGAGGCCTACTGGACCTGCGACTGGGAAGATGATGTCAGCGCCTTCGTCAGCCTGGCTCTTGGCAATGTTCTTGCCGTCGTCGAGGCTCTCGAAGTTTCCGGCGAACGTGCCGTCAGTGCCGTCCCAACCGAGCAGTTTCACGGTTGCACCCTTTTGCGCGTTGTAGTACTCAACGCCCTTGCGGAAGCCTTCCATGAACACGGTTACCGGCGGAATGTTGACGCCACCGTAGGTTCCGACAACGCCAGTTTTCGTCATCGCAGCCGACAGATAGCCGGCCATGAACGACGGCTGGTCGGTCGCGAACACGAGACCGCGGGCGTTGGCCACCGGCGGGTCGTAAGCGAAGTCGACGATCGCGTAGTTGAGCGAAGCGTTCGCCTCAGCAGCGGCCTTCGTCGCATCGCCCAAGAGGAAGCCCACCGTCACGGTGATGTTGCAACCCTTGTCGGCAAACGACTGGAGGTTCGGCGCGTAGTCGGCGTCGCTCGACGACTCGAGCAGGTCGATGGTGACGCCGAGTTCGGCCTCAGCCTTCTTCATGCCCTCGTACGAAATCTGGTTAAAGCCCTTGTCATCCACACCACCGGTGTCGGTGACCATGCACGCGAGCGTGCCGGCACCGGGCAGCGGGGCTGCGGTCTCTTCCGTCACCTCTTCGGCGGCGGTGTCTTCAGTGACTTCCTCGGCCGCCTCGTCGTCGCTACCGCACGCGCCAGCAATCAGCGCGAAGGCAGCAAGAGCGAGAGCAGCGGACTTGAGTCCCTTGTGCTTTCTCATTGCTTGGATGTCTCCCTCTCGTGCGGCTCGGGCCGCACGTGTTGTTGATGGGCGCAAGCATAGCCCACGGCTCATGGCGCCCCGACGATGGCAGTGCGGCGTCTAGCGAATGATGCCGAGCGGCTGAGGGCTGAATCTCGGGAAGACCCGCCCGACGGCCTCGGTCGAAAGGCCAGCTGCCCGCGTCAACACTTCGCCGAGTACATGGCGATAATCGGTAGTCACACGCACATCGCCGTCGACCAACTGGGTTGCATGCAGCCCCGGAGTCTCGCCAAGCACCCGACCGCCATTCACGCGACCGCCCAACACGAACATGGTGGATGCCCACCCGTGGTCAGAGCCATTGCTCGCGTTTTCACTGACCCGGCGACCAAACTCTGTCACGGTGGTGACCACGATGTTGTTCCAGCGATCTGCGAGATCCGCCCGAAACGCGGCCAGCCCAGTCGCCAGATCACTCAAGAGAGTGCGCATGGCACCGTTGTCCACCGTGCCGTAGCCGATGTGCAGGTCAAAATCGCCAGCGAAATCGAGATCGATGAAGCGGACTCCGAGATTGCTCTTGACCAACGCCGCAGCATCCTTCAGTCGTGTGGCGAACTCGGTCGCTGGGTATTGCACCGCGGTTTCACGCAGTCGTGCCGCCTCGAGCTGTCGAACGGCGTCGGC
>RGSV01000296.1 GCA_010025655.1 Acidimicrobiia bacterium | reverse complement strand
TGCTCTCCGAAAGCAGTACGACCCCCGTGCCATTCGTCTCGGGCTGCTGGTGAACCATTACCGCCACGAATGGGAGTGGGACAAAGGTCTCATCGATCGAGCCACCGATCGGCTTGGCATGTGGCAGACCGCCGCTGTTGACTCAAAGAGAGGCAATTCACAGCGCAACGAAGAGGGGGAGTCAGACGTGTTGAACACGGTTCGCAGTCGACTCGACGATGACCTCGATACCCCTGGCGCGATTGAGGCAATTGACGCAGCCGCCGAGAGTGGTGTCGACGTGACCGCGGCAGCCGCATTGCTCGGGGTTCGGCTATGACGACCTCGAACGCATCGAGCGCGCACGCGTCAAGCACCAAGCAGTTCCCCGATTGGGTGTTCAATGGCGCCACGCAGTTTCAGTCGCGCCTGCGCAGCACCCTGAAGCCGCTCGCCCGATTCGCATGGAAGTTTGAACTCGAAGGCTTCGATCGACTCCCCAAGCACGGCGCAGCCATCTTGGCGCCGAACCACATCAGCTTTCTCGACTCGGCGTTTCTCATGTTGCTCGTACCGCGCAACATCTCGTTCATCGGCAAGAGCGAATACATGGATTCCTGGAAGACGCGCTGGTTCTTTCCGAAAGTCGGAATGATCCCTGTCGACCGCAGCGGAGGAGAAAAGTCGCACGCAGCACTCGACGCCGCCGAGCGCGTGCTACAACGTGGTGAGTTGTTCGGCATTTTCCCCGAGGGCACGCGCAGTCGTGACGGCATGCTGTACAAAGGCCACACGGGTGCGGCACGACTGGCCGTCAAGCTTGGTTGCCCGCTGTTTCCGGTTGGCATCGTCGGCACGCGTGACATCCAGCCACCTGACGCGCCGCTGCCACGACTCGGCGGCACGGTGCGCATCTCGGTGGGGCGTCCGATCGAAGCAGCGCGTTACGCCGCACGCGGCAACGACCCGATGATGCTGCGCGAGATCACTGATGAGTTGATGTTCGAGATTCGCGAACTCACCGGGCAGGAATACCGCAACACCTACGCCACGAAGAAGCGCACCGAGACGATCGTCGCCGAGACGGCGGAGATTCCACGCTTCTCTGACGAGCGCATCGCTTCTGCGGAGAAGTCGCACGCGTAGAATAAAGAGCGCATGTCAAGCGCAGCGCTGATCGACGTTCGGCTGCCAGACGGTTCCACCAAACAACTGCCTGCCGACGCCACGCCGGCGACCTTGGCGAGCGCCATCGGTTCGCGGCTCGCCAAAGCTGCTGTGGCTGCCGTCGTCAATGGGCATGAGGCTGACCTCACCGCGCCTCTCTCCAGTGGAGACCAGGTGGCCATCATCACCGCCGACTCTGACGCTGGCCGACACGTCTTGCGGCATTCCACCGCGCACGTGTTGGCGCAGGCCGTGTTGCAGTTGTTCGTTGGCGCCAAGTTCACGATCGGCCCAGCGATCGAGGACGGTTTCTATTACGACTTCGAGCTTCCCGGCGGGCGCACGTTCACCGAT
>RGSV01000295.1 GCA_010025655.1 Acidimicrobiia bacterium | reverse complement strand
GACAAGTTCAACCAACTTGGTGTGTCAGTACGGCGGACACTGTAGGCGTGACGCATAACGCAACATTTTTCGATCGCTATGAGGGGCTCACCTTCGACGACGTCGTCGTGGTGCCCGGTTACAGCGACGTCTTGCCCGACCAAGCCGACACGTCGACCGTGTTTGCGCGCGACATTCACCTCAACATTCCGCTGGTGTCGGCGGCGATGGACAAAGTTACCGAGGCTCGTCTCGCAATCGCAATGGCACGCTGCGGCGGCATTGGCGTGGTGCACCGCAATCTTGGTGTCGAAGATCAGGCAGCCGAAGTGCAGAAGGTGAAGCGCTCGCAGTCGGGCATGATCAGCGACGCGGTGACATTGCCACCCACTGCAACGCTCGACGACGCCGAGGTGCTGATGAATCGCTTCAAGATTTCTGGTGTACCAATCACCAATCGCGATGGTGTTCTCGTTGGAATTCTCACCAACCGTGATGTGCGCTTCTGCTCACCGGAGGATTACAAGCGTCCGGTCACCGACTTCATGACCAGTGAAGATCTCGTCACTGCTCCTGAAGGCACCACACTTGAGCAGGCACGCAGCATCCTCCAGAAACATCGCATCGAAAAACTGCCGCTCGTCGACGGCAAGGGTCGTCTGCGCGGTCTCATCACCGTGAAAGACATCATGAAGCGCCAAGAGTTTCCGCATGCGACGCGCGATGCCGCCGGTCGTCTGCGTGTTGCCGCGGCTGTTGGCGTCGGTGGTGATTTGGAGACTCGCGTTGAGGCACTTGCGCGCGCCGGGGTTGATGCACTCGTCATCGACACCGCACACGGCAATTCGGCCGGAGTCGTGAAGGCAATCGAGCGCATCAAGTCGAGTTGGCCCGAACTCGCCGTCGTCGCTGGCAATGTCGTCGACGAAGATGGTGTCGAGACGCTGCACGGAGCCGGCGTTGATGCAGTGAAAGTCGGCGTGGGCGCGGGATCAATCTGCACTACGCGTGTGATTGCAGGTGCGGGCATGCCACAGTTGTCGGCCGTGTGGTTCGCCTCGCAGCGTGCGCAACAGTTGGGTGTGCCGACGATTGCCGATGGTGGTGTCACCTATTCCGGCGATCTGGTGAAGGCACTCGCCGCCGGTGCAAGCAGTGTGATGCTCGGCGGTCTGCTCGCCGGCACCGACGAGGCGCCCGGCGAGTTGGAGTTGTTCGAGGGTCGTCGATACAAGAGTTATCGCGGCATGGGTTCACTCGGAGCGATGCAAGGTCATGGCGCCGACCGCTACGGCTCGGGCCAGGGAGCTGGTCGCAACAAGTTGGTGCCCGAGGGCATCGAGGGTCGTGTCGCATATGCGGGCTCGCTGGCTGACGTGGTGTATCAACTGGTTGGCGGTTTGCGCTCAGGAATGGGATATGTCGGCGCAGCGACCCTGCCCGAGTTGCACCAGAAGGCCAAGTTCATGCGCGTGACGACCGCCGGCCGCGAAGAGAGTCACCCGCACGACGTGACGATCA
>RGSV01000294.1 GCA_010025655.1 Acidimicrobiia bacterium | reverse complement strand
ACGAGGGCGCTAGCCAGCAAGGCATTGCGCATGAACTCGTTGCGTGCGAACGGCTCCCACAATGGGCCCGCCAGCGCGAGTGGCGAACTCACCGCAAACTCACTGCGATCGTGGTGCCCAGTTGACGAACGAATTCGATGTAGCTCGCAGTCGTTCCGAGGTAATGGGTGCTGATTTCGACGAGCGGAACTCCGACCTCATCGGCCACTTGTCGTGCCACGGCGGGGCTCGTGCCGAGCGATGTAAACACTGCCCGCGCATTGTGGGTCTTGATGACATCGATGACGAATTCGACGTTGCTTGCTGATTCTTCGGCAGTAGTCGATGGGCTCGAGAGAATCGCCGCAATGACGGTGCAGTCATACCGTTCTGCGAAGTAGCCGAGTTCGTTGTGACCGGTGACGAGTTGACAGTCGGAGAGCTCGTCGAAGAGCGCACCAAGTTCAACATCGACGGCGGCGAGCTCACTCGCGAACGCCTCACTGGCTGCCGTCAAGTCGACGGTCAGTGCAGCACTGATCACCGTTGTGAGCGCTGGAACCGCCTCGAGCATGGTTGCCGGACTCAGCCAGACATGCGGGTCGTCACTGTGCTCGTGATCATCGTGCGAGTTATCAGACTGTGCGCCCGGGTGACTGTGGCCGTGCGCCGAATGATCGTTGACGTCGACGATGTCGAGCACGGTTACGTGGTCAGCGATGTAGAACACCGTCGTTCCATTAGCTGCTGCCGTCGCGAGCGCGTCATCAAGACCTTCTTCAAGGTTGAGGCCATTTGCGACAACGACCGTGGCATTGTTGATGAGTTCAATGTCGCGTGGAGACGGCTCGAAGTCGTGCGGGTCTTGCCCGTCGGGGATGATCGTGACCACGTCGGCCACGCCGCGAACCAGCTGTTCAACGAAGGCACCCAGCACCGAATAGGTGACAACGACATCAGGCAGGTCGACGGTCGGTGCGTCGGTGGCAACGGGAGCAGCGGTGGTTTCACTTGACGTGCCGGAAGCGGCATCGGCGGTGCCCGCGTCATCACTCGCGCACGACAGGCCAAGCGTGCTCAGGGCGAGGGTGATGGCAAGGGCCGCGGTGCGATGTTTGGTCACGCCCCCACCCTAGCGAGAATGAGAATCATTCTCATCTGGCAGACCGGTCGAAGCGGCGCGCCGCCGCGATCGGGTTAGTTGCCGAGGGCGGCGTTGATTGCGTCGGTCAGAGCCTCAGACGAGATCTCGCCGCTGTTGCGCCACAGCACTTTGCCGTCGGCGCCGATGAGCGTCATAAACGGATACCCCGACAAACCAAAGGCGTTGCCCGCCACTTGGTCTTTGGTGTCGACGAGCACCGGCCACAACTCGGGCCACTTCTCGTTCGCCAACCACGCCGATGGCGGATAATTTGGCGCGGTCTCGTCGGTACCCGTCGCCACTGCGATCACGTCAAGGTTGTCGGGCACGAGCATGCTCTGGTTCCACTTCACGAGCACGGGCACTTCGGCCTGGCA
>RGSV01000293.1 GCA_010025655.1 Acidimicrobiia bacterium | reverse complement strand
TGACCCGATGGCAACACTGGCTGTTTGAAGAGTTCTCAGCTACGTCTGGTACAAATGGCGCCATCTTCCTATGGTCAAGAGATTTCAATGCAAACTTTGTGCAGCTGCTGCTACCGACTTATGTCTTGTCACCATCTCAACTGGTGTCGACGCAACTCCGACTAGTAAGCAGCGACCCTGCCAACGACGGATACCTATATGCGGTGATGCCACTTGCCGAGATCTCACGAGATGGAAGCAGATTGAACACATCTGTGATTGGCAATGTTGAGGACGCTACTCGGTTGGCGGTTGCAAACTCTGGGGACTCCGGCTTGACCGTAGTCGCCCAGGGGCCATTGGGCCAATTGACGAAAGCTAATCACTTCAAGTATCAGATTTCGCATGACAAAATAAGAGTCAGCTCAAGCTCGTCTGGTGCGAGTGTGGTGTTTCTGCCCATTGAATACTCCAGCTGTCATCAGCTGCACATCGACTCTGGAGATACGCCAACCGCTCGACTCTTGCCGCTGAACGGTCGATTCCTGGGTGTTTACTTTGAGGGTTCACTTGAGGCGACTATCACTTTTCGTGCACACGGTACACTCGGGCTCATGTGTCAGCTACAGGATTACTGGGAAACTCGCAAGATCGGGTAATCAGAAATCGAGATAGCCAGCCATGATTCCGCCGTTTCCGGATAGTGGATTCGTTAGCGTTCTACGGATGCCGAAGCTCGAGATGTTTCCTCCGGATCCCGACTACATCCGCATTCACACCCGCCGATACGAGGTGCGCGCCTTCCGCAAAGCTGACGACTGTCTGATGTTGCGCGGGGTAGTGGTAGACGAGAAGCCCGTCGGTTTGTACATCGAGAGTGATCCCGACCCACTGTGGATGCACCACATGATCCTCGATCTCGAAATCCACTTTCCGACTCTCGTTATTCAGAAGGCGAATGTTCAGTTCAACGAGCACCCGCACCTCGGTTGCACGGGAATCGTCGACCACTACAAAAAGCTCGAAGGCATGTCAATTACTCGTGGATTCAACGCCAAAGTGAAGGAGTTGTTCGCAGGGCCGCGCGGCTGCACGCACACCACTGCGTTGTTGCAGGCGATGGCACCGGTCGCGGTGCAGAGCATGTGGTCGATGCGGGTGGCGTCGGCTCGTGCGCGTGGAGTATCGCTCGAGTCGATGGGTGATGGGCCTCAGACGGCGAGCCCAGTGAACACCTGCCACATGTGGGAAGAGTCCGGCGAGCTCGCAACTTCGATGCGTGAGGGTCGCGAGATCGAAATCCCACTCTCGATTTCAAAGCGACTACGTTCGCTCGGGCTCACCGACGACGTCTGGCGCGAGTAGAAGCGACCGAAACCTCGGCATGACGTCGGATAGCCCCACAGACTCGTCTCATACGACGCACACTTCCGTCTCGCCGCGTCGGCTTGCGGTGGCATCTGGCGCGTTGTTCTTCGTCAACGGCATGGTGTACGGCAACTGGCTGCCGCGCATTCCCGA
>RGSV01000292.1 GCA_010025655.1 Acidimicrobiia bacterium | reverse complement strand
CCACCACGCTGCTGCTGTTGATTAACCTCATGCTGATCTTGCTGGGAACGGCCGTGGAAGGCACTTCGGCGCTCATCATCCTGACGCCGATCTTCGTGCCGATCCTGGTCAAGCTGGGCATCGATCCGGTTCATTTCGGCATCGTCCTGGTGACCAACCTGACGATCGCTGGCGTCACACCGCCCGTGGGGCAAATGATGTTCATCAGTTCGCAGGTGCTCAAGGTGCCGATGGATGACTACACGATCGAGGTGCTTCCGTTCCTCGGGGCCATGCTGGTGGTGTTGGTGCTGCTGACCGTGTTTCCTCAGCTCACGCTGTGGCTGCCCAACCTGATGTACGGGCCGTGACGGAACGGGGGCAGGTTTGAGATATATGGCGGCGGTGCTGCATGCCAAGGGCGCCCGGCATGCGATCGAGGAAGTCGAGTTCGCGCTCTCGCTCTGCGCGCATCCGCGAGGGACCATCCTCGAGCTGCGGCGCGAGTTCGTCGCAACGACCAGCGGTGCGGCGGTCTTGCCACACGATTGCCCGATGCAGGGGAGTCCCCGTCACGCGGTCAATCGCCACCACGGTTTCGCGTTGGTTGGTGATACCGATGGCGGCGATCGGTTCACTGAGTTGTGCACACACCGTTTGCAGCGTGGCGCGCACGGCCTGCCAGATTTCTTCCGCATCGTGTTCGACCCAACCAGGTTGTGAATAGTGCTGCGTGAACTCGCGATAGTCGGCGATTGACGCACGGCCGTCGGCAAACACCGCTCGTGTGCGCACACCAGTGGTGCCAGCATCAATCGCGAGCACGACGCCCGAGGTGGCCATGGCGCGAGATTAGTTGAGCGACTCGCAGGGCAACTCGACGACGAAGCGCGCGCCTGTCTCGCCGTCGCGACGCGCTTCAACCCAGACGCGTCCGCCGTGTAGCCGCACGTGTTCGCGCACGAGAGCAAGCCCGAGCCCGGCACCTTCGCCTGCGCCGCGTTTGCTCGCACCCGCGCCGCGTGAGAAGCGCTCGAAAATGCGAGGAGCATCGGTGGTCGAGACGCCTTCTCCGCGGTCTTCCACGGCAATCCACACGTGCGATGCCGAGTCTTCGGCGGGGCAGACCTGCACGGTTGCTGCACCACCACCGTGCGACCTCGCGTTGTCGATGAGGTTGGCTACGACCCGCGCGAGTCGCCGACGGTCGCCGCTCAGGGTGAGGGCACTACAGCGTTCGTCAATCTGCAACGGAGTGCGTGGCATGCTGCTCGCGAGCACCGACTGCTGCACGAGCTCGGCGACACGCAGCACATCGCGGTTGAGTCGCACGGCTCCAGCGTCGTAGCGCGAGATCTCGAGTAGGTCTTCGACTAGCCCGCTGAATCGGGCAACATCGGCGACCAAGAGATCGAGTGCGGCCTGACTTCGCTCAGAGAGTTCGTCGCGTCGCGACGACATCACTTCGACTGAAGCAGCAAGTGTCATGAGGGGTGAACGCAGTTCGTGGCTCACATCGCT
>RGSV01000291.1 GCA_010025655.1 Acidimicrobiia bacterium | reverse complement strand
GGTGAGACGCGGCGCTCTCCCTTTGACGGCATCTTGCAGAACTTCATCGCAGCCGAAGGTGAACGTCTAGCGATGCGCGAGCCGGTCGCGTGGTTGCGAACCCACTGACCATGGCGAGCGGCGGCGTGATTCGCGGTTGGGGCACTGCCCTGCCTGAAAAAGTGCTCACCAACGACGACCTGTCGGCGATGATGGACACCAACGACGAGTGGATCACCGAACGAACGGGCATCAAGCGCCGACACATCGGCGGCACGACATCATCGCTCTCGATTGAGTCGGCACGCAAGGCCCTCGCGATGTCGGGGCTGCCGCTCGAATCGATCGATGGCCTCGTGCTGTCAACTACCACTCCTGACCGCACCGTGCCGGCAACATCAGCGTCGGTGCAAGATGCACTCGGCTTGCGCTGCGGAGCCTTCGATCTGAATGCGGCGTGTTCGGGCTTCGTCTATGCCTACGTCGTGGCGCACGGCTTGCTCGCGATTGGCGCCAAGCGGTTGCTCGTCATCGGCACCGACACGCTTTCGCGCATCACCGACTGGAGCGACCGCGGCACTGCCATCTTGTTTGCCGACGGCTCTGGGGCCTGCGTCGTTGAAGCAGTCGACAACGGTGGACAACTGCTCGGCTGGGACATCGATGCCGACGGATCACTCGAGCGTTTGTTGTATGCCGACGTCGGCGGCTACATCCATATGGATGGCAAAGAGGTGTTTCGACGTGCGGTTCGCATCATGGTCGACTCGGCCCAGAAATCGCTGGCCAAGGCAGGTGTCTCCACCGATGACGTCGCACTCTGCGTGCCACACCAAGCCAACGCGCGCATCATTGACGCGGCGTGTCGCCAACTCGGTATTCCACTCGAGCGCACCGCCGTCGTGTTGCACGAAACCGGCAACACATCGTCGGCTTCGATTCCGCTCGCGCTCTTCGACGCCGCCGACCGCGGCCGCTTGCGTAATGGTGATCTCGTGTTGATGGTCGGTTTCGGTGCCGGCATGACGGCTGCCAGCGCGGTGATTGAGTGGAGGCAGCCATGAGTCGTGTCGTACTCGTCACCGGCGCCAGTCGCGGTATCGGCCTTGCGATTGCAGACCGCTTCGCCGCCCTCGGCGACAAGGTAGCCATTACCTATAACTCGACGGCACCGTCGGGCAAACATCTCGCGCTCAAGTGCGACGTGACGAACGCCGACGACGTCGAGGCGGCCTTCAGCAAGATTGAAGCAGAACTTGGTGCCGTCGAGGTGCTGGTGTCGAATGCCGGCATCACCAAAGACGGTCTGCTCTTGCGCATGAAAGAAGCAGACTTCACCAGCGTCGTCGACACCAACCTGACCGGTGCGTTCCGCGTCGCCAAGCGCGCGACTGCAGGCATGGTGCGAGCGCGCGCCGGACGCATCGTGTTCGTATCGAGCGTCGTCGGCTTGCTCGGTCAGGCCGGTCAGGCGAACTACGCGGCGTCAAAGGCTGGTCTCGTCGGTTTCGCGCGTTCGCTCGCCCGT
>RGSV01000030.1 GCA_010025655.1 Acidimicrobiia bacterium | reverse complement strand
TTCTTCGCGGTCTTCTTCTTTGCCGACTTCTTCGCGGTCTTCTTCTTTGCCGACTTCTTCGCGGTCTTCTTCTTTGCCGACTTCTTCTTGGTGGGTTTACGACGCTTGGTTGCCATGGGCAGACAAGGTAGTAGGCGCGGCGTCGCGGGGCAACCCCAGCACGCGTTCTGCCAAAATGTTGCGCTGTACCTCGCCCGTACCACCACCGATGGTGAGTGCGCGGGAGAACAATGCCCCCTGCGCCCACTCCCGCGAGGCAAACATCGCCACCTCGCGGGGCAAGTCGGCGCTCGTCGCCCCCAGCAGCATTGCCGTCGCGCCCACGAGCCGCTGCCCCACCTCCATGACCTCTTGGCCGTGTTCGTCGGCCATGATTTTGCGCACGCTTGCTTCTGGTCCGGGTTCGGCGCCCGCCAATCGCTGCACCAGCGTGCGCGTGCGAATCAGTTCCAAGAGCACGTGTTGCAGATACAAGCGTGTCACGGCGTCTCGGGTCATCACATCCAGTGCCTTGCCACTGGCGCGAAGTGCTCGCGCCGCGTCAACCACATCCATCGCAGTCGGGCCGCGGCCCCACAATGCTCCGCCGGTGGAGAGCGATACGCGTTCGTTGCCGAGCGTCACGCGAGCGAGACGCCAGCCGTCGTGCACGTCGCCGACCACGTTGGCGTGTGGAATTCGAACGTTGGTGAAGAACACCTCGTTGAACGTCGCCCCGCCCGTCATCTCGCGAATCGGGCGAATCTCGATGCCGCTCGCACGCATCGGACAAATGAAGTACGTGATGCCGTGATGCTTGTCAGCGCGTGGGTCGGTGCGCGCGAGCAAGATGCCGAACTGCGCGTACTGCGCCGCAGAGGTCCAAATCTTCTGCCCGTTGATCACCCACTCATCACCGTCGCGCACTGCGGAGGTGCGCAGACTGGCCAAGTCGCTGCCGCTCTCTGGCTCACTGAACAGTTGACACCAAAAGTGTTCACCCGACAGCAGGTCGAACAAGTACCGATCTTTCTGTTCTTGTGTTCCCGCCATCACGATGGTCGGACCAGCCCAGCCAATGCCGATCGGGTTCGCGGGTCGCTGCACGCCGGCGCGACGCAACTCGTCGTCAACGAGCAACTGTTCGATTGGCGACGCATCAAGACCCCACGGACGCGGCCAGTGCGGTGCCACCAATCCGCGGCGCGCCAACTGTTCGCCAGTCGGGCGTGGATGCTCATTCAGCCACGCACGAATCTCGCGCCGAAACGCGTCGTCATCACCAGGCAAGAGCGACGCCGTCAAGTCGATCATGTGGCGAGCATACTGAGGCGTGCCATAGGTTGAGCAGTGTGTTTGCTCACTCGACCCGGCAGGTTGCATCTTCGAATGACGTGAGCGTCGTGGTGTACGACGAAGCTGCAGTCTCCGCACCACGTACCGCATCACGCAGTGTCTCGTCGGCACTCCCGCTTCCTGCATTGCTTTTTTCGCACGCCACTGGCTTTCACGGGCGTGTCTTTGCGCCAGTCGCGTCACACTTGCCCGAGTTCGACCGCACTACCTTCGACTATCGCGGCTACGGCGACACCACACCACCGCGCGACTGGTCGCTCACCTGGCAGGGCTTCGGCGACGACGCCCTCGCCGTCGCGCGAACGATGGCGACCACGACAGGAAAGCCCGTCATCGGCGTCGGTCACTCGATGGGCGGAGCGGGCCTCATCATGGCGGCACTACGCGAGCCGCAACACTTCGCGGGCCTCATCGTGTTCGAGCCGATCATCTTCCCGCCCGAGGCGCGCACGCAGTCGGCTCGTGCCAACCCGCTCGCCGAGGTAACGCGGCGGCGCCGGCGTAGCTTCCCCACCTACGCCGACGCCATCGCCAATTTCGCCGCCAAGCCGCCCCTGTCGTCGCTGCATCCCGACTCACTCGCGGCCTACGTACATCACGGCTTTGTGCAACGCAAAGACGGGGTCGAGTTGAAGTGTGACCCCGAGTTCGAGGCGCAAACCTACGAGATGGGCGCCTTCCACGACACGTGGCAACGCCTCGGCGAGTTGCGCACACCCACTTGGGTGATGGCGGGTGCGTCGGCGGAGATGTCGCCTGCAGCAATCGCCCCACGAGTGGCCGAGCGAATCCCCGGGTGCACTTTTGTCGAGTGGCGCGACCTCGGCCACTTCGGGCCGCTCGATGCCCCTGCGCGCTTCGCCGCCTTCGTGCGCGAGATTGCCACGGGTATCTCGGCGCGCTGACACACCGCGCGCCTACGCTGGCGTGCGCATGCCCGGGCCGCGTTCATCGACGAAGTCGAATCTGCCGCGTCTTTCGCCGTCGCGCATCAACACCTTTCTCGGCTGTCCGATGAAGTACCGCTTTCAGTACGTTGATTCGATTCCGAAACTGCCGGTCGAAGTCGCACTGCGCGGCAACTTCACCCACCGCATTCTCGAATTGTTGCTGCAGCGCCCCGCGCAACAGCGCACGACCGACGCCGCGCGCAGCGCGTTTGACCAAGCGCAGAAAGAATTCCTCAACGACGACGAATTCCGATTGCTCGCGCTCGACCCCGACGCCACCGAGGCGTTCTGGGAGGCTGCTCGTGAGGCGGTGCGCGCGTATTACCGCATCGAGCATCCGCAAGATGCCGACATCGTTGCGTTGGAAAAGTGGGTCAGTGCTCGTCTCGGCGACTTCGAGATTGGGGGATACATCGACCGGCTCGAGCGCGACAAGGGTCGCCTCGTGGTCAGTGACTACAAGGGCGCGGTACCCAAGCGACCGGAATACGCCACCGACAACTTCCGCCAGCTGATGCTGTACGCGCTCATGTGTCAGGTGCAGCTCGAGCAGACACCGCACGAGGTGCGCGTCTACTACCTCGGTGGCGGCCGCGACGAATACCCCCGCAACAGGCGGGTCGTGAGCCGAGAAGTCACACCTGAGGCACTCGACGAGGTGCGCACTGCTGCGCGCCAAGTCTTCGACGATCTCAACGCTGCGACGGCAAGCGGCGAGTTCGCCACCAAAGTGCAGAAGTTGTGCGACTGGTGCGACTATCAGCGATGGTGTCCCGCCCATGGCGGTGACCCAAGCGTCGCGCATGCCGAGAGCAGTGTCGCCGTGAATATTCGCCGCAAGGCGGTGGGGCTCGCCCCGCTCGCATGAGTGCGTTCGTGGCGCGGGTCGACCGCATCGACGAGCGGCTCGACGGGTGGTTTGAACCACTGCGCAATTCGCGGCCGCTCGTCTATCTCTTCAACACCGCGAGTGCCGTTGGCGATTTTGGGGCCATCTGGCATGTCATCGGTGTGGTCGGTGCACTTACCGGCTCGCTCTCGTGGTCGCAGGCCGTCGTGCTCGCCGCACTGATGGGTGCCGAGAGCCTGCTGCTCAACCAAGGCATTAAGCGACTGTTTCGTCGCACACGCCCAACCGTCACCGGTGATGCTCGCTTCACGGTGCGTCGCCCGCTCACGAGCAGCTTTCCGAGTGGTCACGCGTCATCGGCGTTCTTCGCATCGATGATCCTCAGCGGCTGGGTGCACTCAGGGTGGATCACCGGCTTCTTCATCTTTGCTGCCGTCATCGCACTGTCGCGTGTGGTCGTTCGCATTCACCACGTGAGCGACATTCTCGTAGGCTCTCTCGTTGGCACATTGCTTGGCACCATTGCCGTGCAGTTCACCGCCACGATCTCGTGACCAACGAAGCCCTTCTCACCGACCAGCAAGTGCCGCGGTTCGACTCGCGCATGAGCGAAGCCGAGGGGCTGATGTGGCGGATGGAGAAGGATCCGTTCCTTGCTTCGACTTTCGGCAACGTCACGGTGGTCGATCGACCGATCAACTTCTCACTGTTTCGTGAACGCATGCAACGTGCGACCATCGCAGTGCCGCGGCTGCGTCAGCGTGTGCGCCCGACCCCGGCCGCACTCGGTGCGCCGCGCTGGGTCGACGACCCCGAGTTCAACATCGACTATCACGTGCGCCGCATGTCGCTGCCCACGCCGGGCTCACAGCGCCAGTTGCTCGATCTCGCGACGCTGATCATCAACGATCCGTTTGAGCGCACGCGGCCGTTGTGGCAGTTCGTCGTCGTCGACGGTCTCGCTGGTGGCGGTGGTGCACTCATCGTGAAACTGCATCACACGGTCGCTGACGGCGAAGGCGGCGTCATGCTCTCACTGCAGTTCATCGATCTCGAACGCAATGCACCGCTTCCACCGCCGCTTCCTGCCGCCCCACCTGATGAGCCTCTGCTACCTGCCGACGAGCCTGTCGACCTGCTGCGCTCATCGATGACCGACGCCCTGCGCGTGCCACTCGGCCTGCTCAAGCAGGTGCGCGACGTGCTGAGCGAGCCCGCCCGCCTTCCGGGTGTGGCCACACAACTCAACGACTCGGTGCGCGGGCTCCTCAACCAGATGGGTGAAGTCGACCCTGCGCGGTCGCCACTGTGGACCAAACGCTCGCTACAACGACGACTAGAAACCGTGCGTGTTCCCTATCGTGAACTCATCGACGCCAGTCGTGCGCTGGGCGGAAAACTCAACACAGCGTTTGTCACCGCCGTCGCCGACGCAGCCGGCGCGTATCACCGAGAGCGTGGCGCACCTGTCGAGTCATTGCGCACGTCAATCGCCATCAGCACCCGCACCGAATCGTCAGGGAGCAATGCGTTTTCGTTGGCAAAACTGCTCGTGCCCACCGGCGAGATGCCGATCGTCGAACGATTTGCGGCCGTCAACGAAGCGCTCACGCAAGCGCGTGAGGGCGCCAAGTCGGCGTCGCTCGACACGCTCGCCACGCTCTCTGCCAACCTGCCGACGTCGGTGCTCACTCGCATCGCACGCACACAGAGTCAGTCGATCGACTTTGCCACCTCCAACGTGCGCAGCGGTGGCGTACCGCTGTACATCGCGGGTGGCCTCATCGTCGAGAACTACCCCATCGGCCCACTTGGTGGTGTTGCATTCAACGCAACATTGCTGTCGTACAACGGTTCACTCGACATCGGTATTCACATCGATACCGCAGCGGTTGCCGAACCCGAGTTGCTACGCGACCGCATCGAGCGATCACTCAATCAGTTGATCTACGCAGCACCTCGCCCGAGCGCGCCGAGCCCGAGCAGTGCCGACGCAACTACTTCGAAGAAGCGGTGGTGGACTCGACTTTTTGGTTGAGCAACTGACGCACGTCCAGCAAGAGATCGGCAACCTCGGTGGTGGTCACAAGCTGGCGAGAGCCGATTTCCGCGAGTGCCTTGTCAATGACCTCGATTGCCTCTGCCAAGACGACTGCGTCGTGACTTGCTGAGCGCTGAATCGTGTCATTCATCTGTCGGTGTCCTCTCGTTGGTTCTTAACGTTCTACTTGCTCTACTCCACGGTGGTGAAGCCGTGCGCCGCAGACTATCGCTCACATCTGCGCCTGCCATGGATACGCACGACACCGGGTGACAGGTGACCACCTAACATCACTCCGTGGAGTTTCGTGGTTCCGTTGCCGTGGTGACAGGCGCGGCCGGCGGCATCGGAGCGGCACTTGGTGAACGATTTCACGACGCTGGCGCAACGGTCGTGTTGAGTGATCGTGCCGGAGCCGACGTGCAGACCATTGCCGCGCGATTGAACGCTCGTCGCCCCGACTCGGCTCACGTGGTGATTGCCGATATCTCGACCGAACACGAGAACGAACGTCTCGTGCATGAAGCTCGCCGAATTGCCGGTCGAATTGACTTGTTCTTCGCCAACGCCGGTGTCGCCATGGGCACCGATTTGTCGGCATCCGAAACCGAGTGGAACACTTCGTTCGATGTGAACGTGCATGCGCACCGTTGGGCTGCGAAGTATCTGTTGCCCGACTGGTTGGCGGCAGGTCGCGGATACTTCGCGTCGACCGCGAGTGCTGCAGGCGTGCTGGCGCAGATCGGTTCAGCGCCGTATTCCGTCACGAAGCACGCGGCCGTTGCGTTTGCCGAATGGTTGTCGATCACCTATGGCTCGCGCGGTCTACGTGTGAGTTGTCTCTGCCCGCAGGGTGTCAACACCGCAATGTTGCGGGGTGGCGATCGCCCAGCGGAGAACTCTGCAATCAATCCGAATGCGGGCAATGTGGTGCGCGCCGCCGGAGCCGTGCTCGAGCCGCATGAGGTGGCCGACGCGGTGCACGATGCCATCGTGGCCGAACGTTTCTTTGTGTTCCCTCACCCTGAAGTGGCCGACTACATGAAACTGAAAGCCACCGAACACGAGCGCTGGCTCGGGGGAATGCGCAAGCTGCAACGACGCGTCTTTGGCGTCTAAAGCTGCTTGGTCGCCTCGGCAAGTTCGCGCCATTGACGCATCGGCAACGCCATCGGGTCGGCATCAATCACCTGGATGCTCACGTGTGAGGCACCCGCATCGAAGTGCGCCTTGACACGCGCGACTGCGTCGTCGATGGTACCCCACGCAACGATTGCATCAACCATGCGGTCACTCGGCGGGCGCGTGGCATCGCCAAGGTCGTCGTCGGTGTAGCCGAGGCGACGCAGGTTGTTGGCGTAATTCGGCAGTCGAATGTACGTCGCCATGAACTTGCGGGCGACTTCGCGCGCTTTAATCGGGTCAGTCTCAAAGAGCACTGCTTGCTCTGGCGCCAAGAGCGGCCCGTCACCGAGTACACCGCGCGCAAACTGCGTGTGCTCGGGTGGCACAAAGTATGGATGCGCTCCGAGACCGCGTTGCGCTGACAGCGCGAGCATCTTTGGGCCGAGTGCCGCCAATACGCGACGTGGTGTTGTCGTTGGTGCTGCAGCCGCGTAGAGACCTTTGTCCATCTGGTCGAGATACGTGACCATTGACGAGTAGGGCTTGTCGTAGGCGCTCTTGTGCAACTTGGTAGCCATGTGTTCGTGGCTGGCGCCGATGCCCAAGGTGAAGCGCTCGCCGAAGGCCTCTGTCAGAGTGCGCCAACCGGCTTGCATGGTGATGGCGCTGCGCGCATACATCGATGCGATGCCCGTCGCCACACCGATGCGTTTGGTGCCCGACAACAACATCGCGCACGACGCAAATGGCTCGCGACCGACGGCTTCAGGCACCCAGATGCAGCCGTATCCGAGTGACTCAAGTTCGGCGGCTGCCTCTTGTGCCTTGCGCATCGGTTGCAGATCGAGGGCGAACGTCCAGATGCCGACGCGACCCAAGCCATGGTGGGCGTGTGTTGTCATGCTCTCACCGTAGTTCTGCGATGCGTGTCCGCCCTGGCGTGGCAGTGCACACCACTCGGTGATGACACTCGGCAAGAGAGCGACGCGCTATATCGCCGTGCTCGCCCTTGCGCTCGGTAGTGCGGCGTGCGACTCGCCTCCCCCGCCACCACCGACGCACGCAGTGGTGATCGACACCATCGACGGCGACACGCTGCGTGCCGACATCGCAGGCGTGCGTGAGACCATTCGCTTGATTGGCGTCGATACGCCCGAAACCAAGCATCCGACCAAGAGAGCTCAGTGCTACGGGCCAGAAGCCACGCAGTTTCTTGCCGCACTGCTGCCACCCGGCACCCGGGTGCGCATTGAACGCGATGCTGAGGCGCGCGACCCGTATGGAAGATTGCTGTTGTATCTCTTCATCGCGCGCGGCAATGGTGAGCTTCTCGTAAGTCACGCACTGATTGCTGCGGGCATGGCGCGACCGCTCGTGATCGAGCCAAACGTTCGATACCAAACCGAATTGGTCGCTGCGGCTTTCGCCGCACAACGCGACGCACGCGGGCTGTGGGGTGCCTGCCGTTAGCGTCACAGCGTGGGGCGCTCGCTGAATCAAACCCTCGGCTACGACGATGATGCGCGCCTCGTGATTCTGAGCTGCGACGACCTCGGAGCCTTTCACGCATCGAACGTCGGTGTGCTGGCAGCCCTGCACGACGGCGCTGCAACGTGTGCGTCGCTGATGGTTCCAGCACCGTGGGCCCGCCACGCCGTGTCGAACCTGCAACCAGATGATGACATCGGCGTGCATCTCACGCTGGTATCAGAACACGCCGAGTATCGCTGGGGTCCTCTCACCTATGCGCCGTCGTTGCAGTCAGGAGATGGAGGATTTCCTGCGACGCTCGACGACCTGTGGGAGCACGCCGACCCCGACGAAGTCTTGCGCGAGTGTCGCGCGCAGATTGAGCGGGCACTGTTGTGGAATGTGGATGTCACCCACCTCGCACCCCACCTCACCTCGATCACCTTGCGGCCAGAGTTTTTCGACGTCTATCTACAACTCGCAGCCGAATTTCGTCTGCCGATTCGTTTGCCATCATCGATCAGCACCGCGCAGGCCGGTTTTGATTTTCGCGGGCTGGCGCGCGATGAGGGCGTGCTCTTCCCCGACTTCTTCAATCACGATTGGTCGTCGGGCAGTCGCGAGCGGGTGCTCGCTGAGATCGCGCGACTACAACCAGGCGTCACCGAGATCCACATTCAGCCGGCCATCGACTCACCCGAAGTTCGTGCGCTTGGCCCGATGACCGACGGGTGGATTGATGACCTCGCCTTTGCCTTCGACCCCGTGCTGCGCGACGCGCTACGCAGTGCAGATGCGAGGTTGATTGGCTATCGCTCGCTCAGGGACGCGATGCGAGCCGTGCCAGCGTCGCGCTGACTTCCCCGCTGCGCAAAGCCCGAAACAACACGCCGGTGCTGCCGGTCGCTTTCAGCACGCCGCGCATATAGAGCGATGTCGGATCACCCGCTACCTCGGTGGCCGGCACCGTGATCACCACGGCCGCGTCGTCGGGTCCCTCGACAGCTTCGTCGTTCTTGCCAAAGACCACGCGGTATTGCACCGTGTCTGATGCCGTTGGCATCGGTGGTGTCTTTGGCGCTTGCGGCATCGTCGCGTCACCGCTAGCTGCGGGCCGGCGTGCGAATGCCAGCGAAGAGGTCATCTTCCAACTCTGCGGCTGGCTGCACGCCATCGCCGACGGCACCTTCGCCCTGCGCGCCAGACACCGCTACGCGAGTCGGCACCAACGAACGCGCTAACACCCAGTCTTCGTATGGGTACACCTCGGCGAGCTCTGCGTCGCTCAGACCAAACCAGAACGGCTCGCGCTCGTCTACTTGAGTCTTGTGCGCCCGTAACGCACCCGAACGAGCCCACAAGAAGTCGCCGACGTGCAGACGCGTGGTGATTCGCGCGTCCAAGTTGGGGCGCTCGAACCACTTCTCGTCATACGGTGATGAACCACGTAGGCGAAGGAGAGCCTCGTGCACTGCAGTGAGACGAGCGCGCGACCATACCGAGTAATACAGCTTGAGTGGCTGCCACGCTGCACCAGCATCGGGATACCACTCGTCGTCGCCGGCACGGTCGAAGGCGAGCACGCTGATGTCATGCACCTTCAGATGATCAGGGTGCGGATATCCGCGCTGGTCATCACCGTAGGTAATCATCACCTGCGGGCGGTTCGCACGAATGCTCGCCACAAGACGACCCGTGGCTTCATCGACATCGGCCATGTGAAACGACAGCGGATTCGAATTGGCAGGTGACTCAGGCATTCCCGAGTCGCGGTAGCCAAGCATCTCTACGCGGGAAAATCCGATGATGCGTGCCGACTCGGCGAGTTCACCAGGCCGCAGTTCGGCGAGCAACCGCTTGGTTGCCGCGGCATCAAGACCGTGAAACGGCTGACCCGGCTCGGCGAGTGCCGAGTTGTTGAGGTCGCCCTCTTCTCCACCCGTGCAACACACCAGCGTGGTGTGCACTCCCTCGCGCGAATACTTCGCCAACGTCGGAGCCCCTTTCGAGGCTTCATCATCGGGGTGCGCATGCACCGTCAACAAGCTCAATCGATCCATCACGCGACGACGAACGCTACTTCTCCTACTCTCGTAGGTCGTGGTGACGACCCTGACCGCCGCTCGGCTTCGCGTTGCCGCAGCCTGCGTGCTCGCCGTAACGACACTCGGCGCCTGCTCGCGTGACGGCCGCACACTCGCCCCCGCTCTGCCTGAGCAGACCGAATCGGTGGCCATCGCACCAACTGACACGACCGTGTCGCTGGCACCGAGTGACGACTTCAGTG
>RGSV01000290.1 GCA_010025655.1 Acidimicrobiia bacterium | reverse complement strand
GACGGTGCGGTCTCGGTACTCGATGACCTCGGCGAAGTTGTGGCCGGTATCAATGTGCATGACGGGGAAGGGCACCCGGGCTGGCGCAAAGGCCCGCACGGCCAGGTGCAGCATGACTACCGAGTCTTTGCCGCCTGAAAACAACATCACCGGGCGCTCGAACTCGGCCGCCACCTCGCGGATGATGGTGACCGATTCATCGACCAAGCCACGCAACGCCGATTTCACCCCAAAAACACTATTCCCGCAGGCTCCATCGTCTGGCGATGGGCTGAGCAGACAGGCGTGATGACTTTTCGTACAAGTTGCCTCATCTGGGCGCGTGGCGAATGACAGGCGTGTTATTCTCGGGGTCGCGCGATCGGGCGCACATCTCAACAAAAGGGGAGCACGAATGAAGCAACGAAATGTATGGGCTGCGGCATTCGCGGCGGTGGCGATGTTCGCCGTCGCTGCATGCGGTGGCGATGATGCCGCTGAAGAGGTCACAGAAGAGACCGAGGCAGCAGCGGAAGAGACAACCGAAGAGGCGACACCCGCCGAGGACTACAGCATGGTCAAGGCCGCTGTCGTCTACATCACCACTCCTGGTGACAAGGGCTGGAGCTACATGCACGATCTGGGCATCGCCCAGATGGAAAGCGAACTCGGCATCGAAGTGACTCGACTTGAGTTGGTGCCAGAAGGCGCCGAAGCAGTCGCCGTCTTCGACAAGTTGGCTCGCGATGGCTACAACCTGATCCTGGGTACGTCGTTCGGTTATATGGACCCAATGCTTGAAGTCGCGGCGAAGTATCCGAACGTTTGCTTCCAGCATGCGTCGGGCTACAAGACCGCCGCCAACATGGGCAACTACTTCGGTGCGATGGAAGAAGCGCGCTACCTCTCTGGTATCGCCGCGGCCTCGTCAAGCAAGAGCGGCAAGCTCGGCTATGTGGCGGCCTTCCCGATTCCGGAAGTGCTCCGTGGCATCAACGCCTTTACGCTCGGCGCTCGCTCGGTGAACCCGGCGGCAACCGTGCAGGTGGCGTGGACGTCGACCTGGTACGACCCGGCAGTCGAGAAGGAAGCAGCGCAGTCACTGCTCGCCGCTGGCGCCGACGTGCTGGCGCAGCACCAAGACTCGCCAGCCACTGGTGAAGCCGCGAAAGAAGCGGGTGCGAAATGGGTTGGTTACAACTCTGACGTCGCAGCCGCTGACTTCCCCGACACCTGGCTCACGAGCCCGAAGTGGAACTGGGGCCCGCACTACGTGAAGCTCGGAAAAGATGTTGCCGCGGGAACCTGCGACAGCACTCCGTACTACGGCACCATGGCTGACGGCATGATCACGCTCGGCGCCTACGGCTCGAGCGTTTCACAGGCGACGCAAGACCTGATCGCCGAGAAGGCAGCAGCCATCATCGATGGTTCGCTGAAGCCATTCACCGGTCCGATCAAGGACAACCAGGGCAACGAAGTTCTGGCCGAAGGCGTGACCCACACCTTCGATGAACTGATGTCGATGGCGTACCTCGTCGAAGGCATCGA
>RGSV01000289.1 GCA_010025655.1 Acidimicrobiia bacterium | reverse complement strand
CAGTCGTTCGAGCTCGACCGCGACAATTGATGCTTCGCATCTCGACGTGGGGTACGGACTGCATACCGTCGTGCGCGACATCGACCTCGTGGCGACACCTGGCGATCTCGTCGTCCTCATCGGCACGAATGGCTCAGGCAAATCAACACTGCTGAAGACACTCGCCGGAATACTGACACCGATGCACGGCACTGTGTCGGTGCTCGGTGGACCACCTGGGCGGACGCCGCGACGCGTTGCCTACTTGCCACAGCACCCTGTGTCATCGCACACTCTCCCGCTGCGCGCACGCGACGTCGTGGCGATGGGTCGATACGCGCACCTTGGATTATTCGGACGCGCTACGTCTCGCGACCGTTCAATCGTTGATGACACGATGCTGCGAACTGGCGCCGATGGCTTCGCTGAGAAATCGCTACGTGAACTCTCGGGTGGGCAGCAACAGCGCACGCATCTTGCGCAAGTGCTCACTCGACAAGCGGAGGTCTTGCTTCTCGACGAGCCGACTGCTGGTCTCGACATCGCTGGCAAGTCGGCGGTCGCCGAAATCATCGCTGATGAACGCGCCCGTGGCGTCACCGTCGTGCTCGCGACGCATGACCTGAGCGATGCCTCATCGGCGACCACCGTCATGCTGCTGGCCCAACGTGTGGTCGCCATCGGCACACCCGCAGAAGCACTGCGCGACGAATACTTGCGCGAGTGCTTCGGTTTCACCCAACCGCACTAACGGTTGGTTTGCTTCACGCGCGCGACTCGTGCGCGAGCAGCCAGCGCTTCATCGCGAGACCGAGCGCATAACCGCCGAGCCCGCCGTTGCTTGCCACCACGCGATGGCATGGCACGATGATCGGCACCGGGTTGGCACCGTTCGCACTGCCCACCGCACGCACGGCACGTGGTGCCCGCATCGAACGCGCCTGCTCTGCATACGAGATCGTGTGACCGTAGGGAATCTTGCGCATCGTTGCCCACGCCTGCTCTTGAAACGGCGTGCCTTCGAGTTGCACGGGCACGGTGAATCTGGTGCGCTTGCCGGCAAAGTACTCGCGCAGTTCGCGCACCGCCCGATCGGCCTGGCGTTGGGCGGCAGATGTTCCGCGCTGCGACGATTGGCGCGCGACGCGATTGCTCTTCATCGCGACACGGTCGATGTTTGTCACGCCGCGGTCGCTGGCGGTCACGCGCAACACGCCAATCGGCGTGCGTAACGAGCGTTGCGCCAAACTCATGCGCTACTTCAGCCCGCAGTGGGCGTGAGCGTGGCGGCGATCACCGCTCGCACATCGGGCAAGCGCGGCTGGCCTTGACCCGTGCGGTGCAAGTGCACGGCTTCGGCGTGATAGGCCTCGATCGTTGTGCGCACCGATTCGACCCCATAGACGGCACCGTCGATGATCGGGCCACGTGTGCGGTTGATGACGGCTTCGACGTCAGAGCCATTCAGCGTGCGATGCCACTCGAGGGCATGGGCGAGCGAGAGAATCTCATAGCGGTTGGCTTCGAGCAACGTCTTTGTGCGGTCGTAAATCTCACGCAGGCGTTGCTCAACGCGCTCACCCAGAACTGGTGACACTTTGG
>RGSV01000288.1 GCA_010025655.1 Acidimicrobiia bacterium | reverse complement strand
CGGGCAAGGCAATGGCGTAGACGATCAATCGCCAGCCCGCAGCGCGAATGCGCTCGAGCCGCTCGCCCGCCAAGACGCCGAGATCAAGCAAGAACAGAACGAGCACCCCGGGGAAGAGGCCGACGAAGAGCGGTTCGACGACGGCAGCCGAGTCTCCATTGACGATGAGGCCGATGGCGACGCCACCGATTAAGAGCACGATGCTGCGACCGGTGACAACTTCGTGCAGGGCCGACTTCATCGACTTGCCACCAAGTGCTCGACTGGCGATAACCAGAGCGACGATGATGCCTGGCACTTCAAGCAGAGCGACGAGTGCTGCGAGATACTCTTCGCCAAGCGTGCCAGCTGACCGAGCGAACGTCTCCGCAGCAGTAAAGGTGACCGCAGAAACCGAACCGTAATGAGCGGCGATTGCCGCGGCGTCGGTGGTCGTGAATCGCAGGAACTTGCGCGCTACGAAAAATGACACCGTCGGGGTGATGATCCCGAGTGCCACAGTGGCAATGATTGGCATCACCAAATCATCAAGTGACGCATCGCGAAGCCGCAAGCCACCCTTGAGGCCGATCGCGAGCAAGAGATAGGTCGACAGCAGCGATGTGATCGATTCGGGGAACCGCAGGTCGCTCTTCAGTCGCACGGCCACGGCGCCGAGCACGAAGGCCAGCACGGCTGGTGATGCCAGATTTTGGCCAACGAGCTCGCCGAGCGTCACGGTCTTTCAGTCTTGCCGATTGCTTGCGCCTGTGGTGAACTTGGCACGATGGGCACCGCCGGGCGGCTGTTGGTGGCGACACCGCCGATGAACGACCCGAACTTCGAGCGGGCGGTGGTGCTGATGCTGACCCACGACGAGACCGGAGCTTTCGGGTTGGTGCTCACGCGCCCCACCGAGCTTGACGCACTCGATGACGAGGGCACTCTCAGCGACTGGATCGCCGCGACATCATCGCCAAGTGTGCTCTTTGAAGGCGGCCCAGTGCAGCGCGACTCGGTGATTGGGCTGGCGCGGCTGCCCGACGATGACGAGCGGTCATGGGCAACACAAGTGGGTGCGAGTGGCGTGTTTTCCGTCGATCTCAACACCGACTCAACGAATGCGGCGGACTGCAGCAACCTGCGCCTCTTTGTTGGCTACTCAGGCTGGGGCCCAGCGCAGCTTGACGGCGAGATTGCCGGTGAGCACTGGTTCGTGCTCGATGCCGCGCCGCACGACGCTTTTGATGCCGAGCCACACACGCTGTGGCGACGGGTGCTTGAACGATCGCCCGAACATCGCGACTGGGTGCAGCGCTTCCCCGACGACCCGGGTGCGAACTAGCCAGCCCGGGCTGGCAAGCAGGCTGGTCGCCCAGCGAGTCGTGCCCGAATTCAGTGGTGTGCGACATCGTGTGGCGCACTCGCCTACTGTTGGCGCATGGAACAACGCATCGCGAAGTTGCGGAGACTCAATGTCTTCGCCGGCATCTTGCATCTGGCGTCACTGATCGCCATCTTGGCGCTCGCTACCGACGTCACGTTGCCGGTGAAGGCCACCTACCTCTCCGAAGCCCCCGGCACCGGCAACTTCTCTGACCCGGTCGATCTCTTCGGGCTCAACATCTCCTACATGGT
>RGSV01000287.1 GCA_010025655.1 Acidimicrobiia bacterium | reverse complement strand
GACGGTCGCGCACGACCATGCGCGCACCGCGCGCCAGCCACGTGGCGAGATATGCGGGGTCGTCGCACAGTGAGGTGTTGTAGGCGTGTGACTCGATGTTCGCCTCGGCGACGACATACAGCCCATATTCGTCGCACAGGTCGAGAAAAGCCGGGTCATTCGGATAATGGCTCGTGCGCACCGCATTGCAGTTGAGTTGTTTCATCGCAATCACATCAGCCACCATGTCGTCGCGTGTCACCGCCTTGCCACGCACGGGGTGATGATCGTGTCGGTTCACGCCACGCACCGTGATGCGCTGGTCGTTGACCCGAATCTCACCGTGTTCGACTCGAATGCGGCGAAAGCCGGTGACTAGTGCGGTGTATTCACGCACCGGCCCGAGCAACTTGACCATTACCCGATAGCGGCATGGATCTTCGGCTGACCACGGTCGAGCACTTTGCACGGTGAGCCGAGTCGTGACTCGATGCCCCCGAAAGACGTACCGCTCGTCGTACTTGTGCGGCACTGAGAGCATCTGTGGTTCACAGACACGGCGGCCGTCGAGATCTTCGATCCAGGTCTGCACACGAACACCTGGCGTTGGCGTGTCGACAAATGCAACCTCGATGTCGAGATCGGCAGTGCCCGTGTGTGTTGCGGCGTCATAGTCAACGAGACACGAAACGCGAGATGTCGTACTCGCTCGCTAGGCGATTGTCGGTGCCGTAGCCGACAAACTGCTTGTTGACATACACCAGGTGCACGCTGTCGGCTGCCCCGAGATGCAAGACGATCTGGCTGCCCTGCCAAGCGCGCGGCAGGGTGAAACTGCGGCGATAGATACCTGTCGGGTTGTGCTCAGGCAGCCGCGGTGGTGGCCCGTCGAAGGGCATCGTGATATTCGTGTAGTGCGGGTGATCGCCGACGTCGTGCATCGTCCAGTTGGCGGGCACGTCAATGTTGCACCACGCTGAGCCGAGTTTCGATGTGGCTCGACGCAGCAACGCGTCATTGAAATCGTCGGGTGAGTCGAGCAGACGAAACTTCCACCGGCCGTCGAGTGATACTCGTCGAATGAACTTGCCGCGACGGGCTTGTTCGACGGTGGCACTCGCACCGAGAGGTGGGCGCATCGGCAAACGATTGATATCAACTACGGTTGGTTCACACCAGAGCGCACTGACCGTCGTCATGACTCGGTGTCTCTTCTTGGGTATTGCTCGAGTGTCATCATTCGTTGCCATTCTGAGTCTCGCAGAAGATAGTGAGGAGGGGCTACCAGACATTGTCGCAAAGACAACTAGCCTGCAAGAGAGCCACTCGAGGTGCAATGGACAACGTGAACAGTGCTGGTGACATCTATGCGAGCCTTCGTCAACGTCTTGCTGCGGGCTTTCGCCGCCGATGGTGGGGTATCCCCCTAACAATCGTGAGTTTCACTCTGTTTATCTGGGCACAAGAGTCTGACTTACAAACCACTCCGGGGTCGTATGGCATATACAAGACGTACGAACTTCGTGACCCTGCCCTTGAGCTTGCTGCAGTCGGAATACCCGCCACGGCAGTATCAGCATCACCAGGAGATGAGGTACTCGCAACATCATTATCAAGCGCATCAAGCCCTGACCGCGGTGG
>RGSV01000286.1 GCA_010025655.1 Acidimicrobiia bacterium | reverse complement strand
CGCCGATCGACAACAAACCGACCTTTGGCGCCGCGATGCCGTAACGAGCGGCGGAAAACACCGAGCCCATCACTGCGAACTGCGCTAGCCACGCAGCCTCGACTTCGGCGTTGGCCCCAGCGTCGAGCAGAATCGTCGGTGTCGAGCCCGGTACGGGAATCGGCGTGGCGATCGCTGGCCGTTTCACGCCGTCTACGCGACCCATGCGCAACAGTGCCGACGCCATGGTTGCGCCGGTATTGCCCGCCGAGATCATTGCACTGGCTTTGCCATCGCGCACGGCTTCGGCGCTTCGCACGAGCGTGGAATCTTTCTTCTTCTTCACCGACGTCGCGGGGTCTTCATCCATGCCGATCACCTCGGTTGCGACGAGCAACTCAAGGTCGCCACGATCAGCCAGGTCAGCCGGGCCAACGAGCAATACAGGGATTCCCTCGGCGGCGGCTTGCTTCGCGCCAGCAACGATTTCGGCTGGTGCTTTGTCGCCGCCCATGGCGTCAACGGCAATCGGTTTCATGATGCGAAGGTCAGACTAAACGCTGACGGCGAGTGAGAAAACGCGAGGTTCAGTCGACCGCGTAGGCGACGCGACCCTTGTACCAACCGCAGTTGCCACAAACGACATGGGGCTTTTTTGCGGTGCCACAACGGGGGCACACGCTCTTGGCGGGGGTGTGCAGCTTCATGTTGATGCTGGCTTTGCTGCGACCGCGAGCCTTAGAGCGCTTTTTCTTAGGGATTGCCATTTCGTCACTCTACCGCGTCGTCGAGAGTGCCACGCAGGGCATCAAGTGCCGCCCATCGTTCATCGCGCACGAACGTGACGCACGAACACGTGGTTGTTGCACGGTCGGCACCACAGTGCGGGCAAAGACCTGGGCAGTCGTCGCGACACAATGGCGCATCAGGCACGGCGAGCAGCACCGCCTCGCGCACGGGCAGAGTGAAGTCGATTTGGTCGCCAATGAGTGGTTCGGCGTCAGCTGCCACGACTGACTCGTCACTCTCGCGGCGGTGCTTCGGCACTTCGCGTGAGAACACTTCGTCGATCTCGGCGGCAACGGTGCCCGCGACAGGTCGCAGACATCGTCGACACACCGATGTCCACCCCACTCGTGCCGCACCGTGGGCAACGATGCCAGTCGATGAACTCTCCAGCTCAATCGCAACTTCAACATCAGCGTTGTCATCAATGCGCGAGTCTGCGAAGTCAAACTGTCGTGCGGCAGCCACCACATCCACCCGCTTTTCTGCGCCTGCACGTCGCAGCAGGTCAAGCACGTTGACGACGAGCGTCGACGCCATCAGTCGATGTCGCGGGTGCGATCTGCCTCTTGGTCAAAGAACTCTCCCGACATGTCTGGGGCATCATCGGTCATCTGCTCGTTCGCCTGCTGCACCCCAGTGATCGACAGTCGGTCACGACCGTGCTTGATGGTCTTCATCAGTCGGTCGATGAGAATCTCGACGCTCGCCAGGCGACGATCGAGGAAGTCTTCGGTCTCGCTCTTCAGGCGTCGCGCGGTTGCCTCAGCCTCGTCAATGATTTGGCGGGCGCGGGCCTCTGACGCACGCACCACCTCGGTGCGTTGCACCATGCGCTCAGCCTGAGTGCGGGCG
>RGSV01000285.1 GCA_010025655.1 Acidimicrobiia bacterium | reverse complement strand
TCAGCCGCTCAGGAAGTTCGTAGTCGATATCAGAAAGCCGCACGCGTCAGCGTCGCCTAGAACAGCTCGGGAGCGCGGTCGGGTGGGGTGAGCCCGAGGTGTGTGAAGGCCGCCGGCATCGCCACTCGCCCACGGGGTGTGCGGGCGAGCAACCCTTGCTGAATAAGGAAGGGCTCATACACATCTTCGACCGTCTCAGGCTGCTCACTCACGGCGATGGCCAAGGTGGAAAGTCCGACGGGTCCCCCACCAAATCGCTCACACACTGCGCGCAACACCGCGCGGTCGACTTTGTCGAGACCGAGTGGGTCGACGCCGAAGGTCTGTAGCGCGTCGTCGGTGACGGCACGAGTGATGTTGCCGTCGGCGCGCACTTCGGCATAGTCGCGCACGCGACGAAGCAAACGATTGGCGATACGCGGAGTGCCGCGCGAGCGCGAGGCAATTTCTGCCGCGGCCTGATCGTCGATGCGCACCCCGAGAATGCCTGCAGCACGCAAGATGATCTGGCGCAATTCATCAGGCTCATAGAACTCGAGGCGGGCCACCAAACCAAATCGATCACGCAACGGGCCGGTGATCATGCCGGTTCTCGTCGTCGCACCGATCAGTGTGAAGCGCGGAAGCGTGAGTCGAATCGACGACGCGGCCGGACCTTTGCCAACGACAATGTCAATCTGGAAATCTTCCATCGCCGGATACAGGATTTCCTCGACCACGCGCGACAGGCGGTGCACCTCGTCGATAAACAGCACGTCGCGCTCTTCGAGTTTGGTGAGAATCGCCGCCAAGTCACCCGCCCGTTCGAGTGCGGGGCCCGACGTGATGTGGAACTTCGCCCCCATCTCGTTGGCCACGATGCCCGCCATGGTGGTTTTGCCCAAACCTGGCGGCCCCGCCAGCAAGACGTGGTCGGCAGCCTCGTCGCGCTGACGAGCAGCACCGAGCACGATCGACAGGTGATTCTTCAACTCCGTTTGCCCGACGAAGTCGGAAAGACGGCGCGGGCGCAGTGCGGTATCTGCACGCTCGTCACCGGCATCGCGCGTGGTGGGGTCGACGAAGTCTTCGCGCATGATTCAGATTTCCTTACCCACGACGGGCTCCGAGCAAACTCAGCGCTTCGCGCAACATGGAAGCAGCATCGTTGGTGATAGCAATCTCTCGCAACACCGAGCGAATCTCGCCTTCGTCATAACCGAGACCAGCGAGTGCGTCGCGCACGTCGCTGACACCGCCAGTCGATCGTTCGCCAACAACGCGTGGCTCGTCGATCGTCGGCAAGTTGAGACGGTCTTTCAGCTCGAGCAGCAGTCGCTCGGCGGTCTTTTTGCCCACACCCGGAACCGCAGTGATACCTGCGACATCACCCGCCACGACGAGATCAACCAATGTGCGCGGCGAGTGGGTAGCAAGAATCGACATCGCGAGCACGGGGCCGACGCCGGTGGTTTCGATCAACTGACCGAAGATGCGTCGCTCGTCGCGATCGAGAAACCCAAAGAGCGTCTCGGCATCTTCGCGCACGTGGTGGTGAATGTGCAAGAACGCCTCGGTCGTGGGCTCGAGTTCACCGAGCGTACGTGGCGTGACGTTGACGACATAGCCCACTCCGGCAGT
>RGSV01000284.1 GCA_010025655.1 Acidimicrobiia bacterium | reverse complement strand
GCATAGGGGTAGGCGAAGATGATTTCAATATCGAACATGATGAAGAGCATCGCGACGATATAGAACGACACCGGAAACCGCTCTGGTGACTCGCGGCTCGGCACGATGCCGCATTCGTACGGCGCATCCTTTGCGGTGTTCGGTCGCTTCGGCGCAAGCAGTTTCGACGCAACGAGCGAGAGCACACCAAAAATCACTGCCAGCGCAGTAAGTACGACGATCGGCAGATACTGACCCATCGTCACCCCCGAGCGAGCGGGATCAGACCTTTTCGAGCTCGCGAGCCCGCGCGAGGTTCTCGCGCAGGATCAGATCGCGGCGATGCAACAGCCAACACAAAATGACGAAGACGATAAGCGAACCGAACGTGATGAGCATCGCCGGCTGTCGCTTGTTGCCGAGGTCGCGCGCCAGCTCGACCGAAGATCGATGAGACACAAGAGCGTCGTTACGTGCACATGGTGCGCGACCCGGCTCGACTCGTTGTGGCACGACGGGCGCAACTTCAACCAGCGCATAACGCGGTTCGTGGAAGAACGCAATGAAGTCGAGTGAGTCGTTGATCTTGGGCCAGCGGTCACCGCCACGGTCGAAGACCGCCACCGAAACGAATTCGCCCGCGGCAAACTCCTCTGCTTGGTTGATGAGGATTTCGTCGGAGGCTGCGACCGCCTGACCTCGTTGCGGATCCGATTCATCGAGCTTCACCCAACCCTCGCTCGCAAGTGCCGTCGCGACCAAATCGGCATTCTGCGTCGGCGAAGCGTCAAGCTTGAGAGGCTGTTCGAGAATGCCGACAGTTTGCAGCAACTCGCCGTCGCGAATGATGGTGGCGGGAGCGGCTTCTTTCCACGATGGTTCGCGACCCTTCAAACCAATGCCGTACGTCCACCAGATCGCACCCATCGCCACCATCCACCCGAACAGACCGGCGAGAATGACGAGAAATCCGAGGCGCGCACCGAGATTGGTACCCACGACGAGGTAGGTGCCACCGATAAGTACGACCACGGCAATGATCACTACGGTGTAACCGCGCAATTGCGGCTGCCAATTGATGGCGAGTGTGGTGAGCAGATCCATCAGAGACCGCGCACGTATTCGACGATGGCTTTGATCTGGTCTTGGGTCAGCATCGCACCGAAGCCGGGCATGCGGCCGCCACCCTGACCCTGTTCGCCGTACTTTTTGCCGTATTCGCTGCCGGCCGAGATGAACGCGATCATGTCTTCTTGGTTGGGGAACTGACGAACCGATGAGCCGCCAGTGAGGTTCGGGCCGAATGCTCCACCGCCGGTGATCTGCGGCTCGCCGTATGACCAGCCCTTGGTATGGCAGCGTGCGCATGAATAGTTGCCTGAACCGAGATCAAGATTGAACAAGGCCTCACCCAGTGATGCATACGTTCCGGCCTTCACCAAACGTTCAGCTTCGGCCTGAATCTCCTGCTGCTTTGCCACCGGCAGGTGTCCACCATCGCACATCTTTGTGTCTTGCGTCGGATCGGTGCAGTCTTCGCGAGGCACCTGCACGCTCTTCAAATAGTCAATGACGGTCTGATTCGGGTCCTTGGAGTTTGTTGGTTAGCTACCTACTGGTTGCACTTGATTTGATCGATTT
>RGSV01000283.1 GCA_010025655.1 Acidimicrobiia bacterium | reverse complement strand
CTGCACGGCGCCACCCACAACCCGTGGCAGCGCGGTCGCACACCGGGTGGTTCATCGGGCGGCAGCGCAGCGGCGGTTGCCGGGGGCCTGGTCACCATTGCCACTGGCGGTGACGGAGGTGGTTCGATTCGAATCCCAGCCGGCTTCACCGGTTTGGTCGGGCTCAAAGCAACCTACGGGCGCATTCCGCGCGGGCCCGGAGCACCACATGGAAACTTGACCACGGTGGTGGGTTGCCTCTCGCGCAGTGTGCGCGACACCGCACGGTGGTTTGACGTGTGCAACGGCCACGAGGGCAACGACTCGCTCAGCCTGCCGCGCGTCGAAGGGTGGGAAGCCGGGCTCGGCACACACTCACTGCGTGGTTTGCGCGCCGTCGTGGTGCCCGACTGGGGTTCGGCCGTGGTCTCGCCAGCAATGTGGAAGGTGCTTGACGAAGCTGCGGCGCATCTCGTCGCCATCACGGGGATGCGCCGAGTCGACGGCATCGATACGTCGCTGCCACGACTTGGTGCGGCATGGTCGATCACCGGCATGGCTGCACTCGCCTTTGAGCTACGCGACCATTGGCCGGCGTGCGCCGACATTCTCACGCCAGAGATTCGTTACGGCCTCGAGCGAACCGGCAGTCTGTACGGCACCGAGGCGCGCGGCAAGTTCGAAACTCGTCGTGTGGAACTCAACCGCCGCATGACCGAGATCTTCAGCGAAGTCGACCTCATCATCACCGCGAGCAATCCCGATGTCGCATTCAACGCCGAGGGTCCGCTGCCCGACACGTTCGGTGGCGTGGTCGCTGGTGCGGGCAACAACGGTGTGCTCACGTTCCCCGCCAACATCTATGGCAACCCTGGCATCTCGATACCGGCTGGCACCGTCGACGGCCTGCCCGTCGGATTGCAGGTGATGGGGCGGCACTTCAGCGAACCGTTGCTGCTTGACCTTGCACTTGCCTTCGAGCGCTCGCGACCCTGGCCGCTGGTGGCGCCGCAGCGCTAGACCCTGCGGCGACGGCGGGACCACGCCGCTAGACCATCAGCAACGCGCGCGCTACGAGGTCGGTGCCGAAACCCATCAAGATTGCGAGATAACTCAACCCAGTGGCGGCCATCACGGCGGAATAACTGCGCTCGCGAAGCGCAGCGCGCGTAAACCACGCAAGCACACCGGTGAGCGATGCACACGCCAGCCAGAACCAACCAAGCACACCGTTCCACCCATCATCGATGGTGCCGTTGAGCACGCTGATCATTCCGGTCGGTAGCAGCATCACCACGACTTCGATCGGCCACACCACGAGCAACACGTTGGTGAGTTGGTTCAGCAGTTTGCGTGGCATGCCCGGCTGTACGAGATACCAGTGGCCAAGCAGCATCGCATCGCTGACGGCACCAAGAAACGCCGCGCCAACGAGTAGGCGCGCCAACCACAACGCGTCGCTGCCCGCGCCATCACCGTGTTCAACCGCGAGCGTTGCGATGACGACACCTACGAATCCGCTCACCGCAGCCAACACGTCGAATGTGGTGTCGCGGCGTGCGAATGCGGCGAGTGCCAGCACGGCGAGCAACACAGCCGCAATCTCGCGACCCAGCACCGCACCGAAGGCGAAACCGAGGC
>RGSV01000282.1 GCA_010025655.1 Acidimicrobiia bacterium | reverse complement strand
TTGGATACACCATCGGGGCCGGCCCTGCTGATTCGATACGGCAGTGGGACTTCGGTTATTACAGCGCATCCGTCACCAACGTCTATGTCAATCAGCCGCGCCGCAGTAATCCAGTTCCGGCGTGGAAGCAACTTCATGCAGTTTGCGGCTTCGACTATTTCGCGGAGCCACTGAAGTCGACGTATGCGAGGTACTTTGCTACTCATCGTGGCGTGCTCGTGCCCGGAGCGCCATGCCGCAGCCCGAACCGAGATGTTGCGGGAACACTTGCTGGTTCGTGGTATTACAAACCCGATTCAACTTCAATTGAACCGCATGTCGCAATTGCGATTGACCTTGACGGCAAGTCGGTCATCGTTGCTGGTCTTCGGCAATACGTCGAGATTGAAGCGTCAAACCCCACGTTGAAGGATCCTGCCAATGTGACCGATCGGCATTGCTATTACGATTCAGCAAACGGCCGCTACTACTTTTTTCAATTTGTCGACAGGACGACGGTTGACATGTTCGAGGGGAGCGGTAGCTGTCCTATCTCGCCGAGCGGAACGAAGACCCGCCTCTATCGCTGATTCTGTCTCGCGGTCTACCCGCAACGCTCTTCAGATGGTCCCTCTTTCTTGGGAGTGTTGAGTGACTACCTACAGCCTGCGCAACCGTGTCGTCGGTTCTGCTCCGGCTTACAGCCTGCGAAGAACTGTCACCACTTTGCCGAAGATGGTGACTTCAGACGAGTCGAAGCGCATTGGCTGCATCGATGAGTTGGCGGGCACGAGCACGATCTGTGCACCGTCGCGGCGGAAGGTCTTGACCGTCGCCTCATCGCCAGGAATACCCGCCACCACCGTGTCGCCGTTGCGTGCCACGTTTTGTTGACGACACACGACAAAGTCGCCGTCGAGAATGCCAGCTTCAATCATCGAGTTGCCACGCACCTTCAACATGAAGAGTTCACCGTCGCCGGTGAAGTCCATCGGCAGCGGCACGAGATCTTCCACGTTTTCTTGCGCGAGCACG
Organism: Acidimicrobiia bacterium; assembly: GCA_010025655.1. Lineage (GTDB taxonomy): Bacteria > Actinomycetota > Acidimicrobiia > Acidimicrobiales > Ilumatobacteraceae > F1-60-MAGs027. The sequence goes on along the minus strand of RGSV01000282.1, from coordinate 626 downwards.
TTGACTCCGGCAGCAACTTCTCCAACAAGTGGGATGTACTTGGCGGGGCGTCGCTCGCTCGTGACACCCGATGCGGCGTCAAAGCGCACTTCGATAGCGCGCGGCTTGTCGGGGTCGCGCTTCAGATAGCCAAGTTCTTGCAATGTGGCGAGGTGGTTGTGCACGGTGGCCGATGACGACAGCCCGACGGCCTCGCCAATCTCACGCACCGATGGGGGATAGCCACGCTTGCGCATGCAGTCTTCGATGTAGACGAGGATCTTGCGCTGGCGATCGGAGAGTCGGGCGAGGGGTGAGGTGTTGTCGGTAGGCATGTCTGCCAGCGTACGGGTGTTCGCCCCCTGCGTCAAACACATGTTCGGACTTTTTCTTGTTGCCCCGCAAACCGTTGCTGGGCTTGGGTTTGCGAGGAGGTTGTCAAACGAACACCCGTTCGTTATGGTGGAAGCCGAGGGGAGAACACCTGTTCGCCCCCACCCGAAAGGACACCACCACCATGGCCACCGCCCTCCACCACGGATCCCTCGTTCCAGCACTCGTTGCACCCAGCGTGCGACGCACCTCTCGCGGACGCTTCGCCCAGTCGCGCAGTGCCGCAACGACGCCGGTGTCGCGCCGGCGCGACA
>RGSV01000281.1 GCA_010025655.1 Acidimicrobiia bacterium | reverse complement strand
CTACTGCGGCCGCAGTAGCGCACCAGCAGGTTCCGTGGCGCTCCCGGCAAGAATCGAACTTGCGACCTGCGGTTTAGGAAACCGTCGCTCTATCCAACTGAGCTACGGGAGCACACCCCCATTCTGACGGACACTTCCGCCCGCCGCATCTTGACGAACCCAGGCAGACTGAGAGAACCGTGAGCGAGCCCACCAATATTGTCAATATTGACGGGCGTGATCGGCGTCCTTGGGCGGTGGTCAGTCGAGAGAAACTGCTTCGTGCGGCCATCGCCGAGATCGCCGATCGCGGCTATGAACACGCTCGCCTGGTAGATATCGCCGCTCGTGCCGACATGACAGTTGGCGCCATCTACAACTGGTTTGATGACAAGGCTGCGCTTTTCAACGCTGCGCTCGAATTTGCTTTGCAATCACAGCACGACACCAACTCGACCTATTTGACGACCCCTGATATCACCGCCCGCGTCGGCTACCAGCCGAATCACTGGTTGATGCTCGTTGCTGCCCTAGCACCACGACAAGGAAACGACAAGGGGCCAACCGATGCCCAGAAGATCTTGCTCGAAGCCCTCCGAGTGGCGTGGCGAGATGACGACTCGCAAGAGCACCTTCAGCCGCAAATCTCGGTGCTTCTCGGTCAGTATGAAGAAATTCTCCAACGGGCCGTTAATGAGGGCGTCATTGACGCGTCACTCAACGTGCGGCTCTTGGCACGAATCTTTCTCGCCATACCAATCGGTCTTTCGAGTCTCTCGTTGGCAGGCATGCCCGACATACCGACAAAAGACTTCGTCTCTCTGGTGCAAAAACTTGATGCTGCGTTTCGCCCGACAACGAGGGGTGACAGCGACTAGCTAATCGGTGCGAACATTCGCACAGGTCGCACGTGGTACGTCTGATACTTGTACCACAGGTTCGAGCCACCCGTCGGAAAGTGCACCGGATAGGCCTCCCGGGTGGGTCCAGCGAATGCCCCAGCGCGACCAGCCACAATTTCACTCGATGACCAATACGTAGCACTCTCAAAACCGCCGATAGTTGCCCGAACAGCTTGTAGTGCTTCAAGCTCATCTTCGGAGGGAAGGAACCAATCGCTGAGTCCTCCACCGCCATATGCACGCGCAGTGACCGCTGCTCCTGAGCTGCAGTACGCACCAATTGCCGTGCTGTTGCCCTGACCTGTGCCAATTGTCGTACCTTGAGCCGATGCGCCAACAGCACCGTTGGTGATATTGCACCAGTTTCTCGTTGGATCTGCACCACCATTCCACGAGGTTGGAGCCGCTTCGAAGTAGTTGCCCGACGAGTTGCCCGCTGTCGACGGGAGGATGAAGATCTTGCCGCCACCAGGTCCCGTATCACCGATGGCATAAGTGACAGAAATTGAGATCGCCGATGAGGTTGCCGATGCATAGGTGTCATCAGCGGCTATCTCTACAACAATGCTGCAGGTGCCCGCTGTAAGGAAAGCAACGGTTCCCGTCGCCGCACCAACGGTGCAGACGGTGGTCGTCGAACTGGTGTAGGTCTTGGTGCCAGATCCGGCCGATGCGGTGCTGGTTAACGTTGGCGCAGCCGCGTATCGGTTGTAGGTGGCAGAGTACGAACCACCATCAATCGAGATGGTGCGCGCACTCAG
>RGSV01000029.1 GCA_010025655.1 Acidimicrobiia bacterium | reverse complement strand
ATCGGTGACACCGCCGAGATGTACGCGCGCGAGGCATTCGACCGCTACGGCGCCGACGCCGTCACGGTGAACCCGTGGTTGGGCACCGACTCGCTCGAGCCGTTCTTTGCACGGCGTGATCGAGGGGTGTTCGTATTGTGTCGCACGTCTAACCCCGGGTCAGCCGAACTGCAGACCGTGCGCGATACGAGTGGCACAGCGCTCTATGAGACGGTGGCTCACCGCGCAGCGAGCGACTGGTCGAAGCGCGCGTCGGTAGGCCTCGTCGTTGGTGCCACACAACCCGACGAGCTGCGCCGCGTGCGGGAAATCGTCGGCGACTTGCCGCTCTTAGTGCCGGGCGTGGGCGCACAAGGTGGCGATGTGGCTGCGGTGATGCGCAACGGCGCCACCAGCGACGGCACGGGGCTCGTCGTCAACAGTTCGCGGGCGGTGCTGTATGCCTCGAGTGGCGATGACTACGCGAGCGCGGCTCGGCAGGCGGTAATCACGCTGCGTGACGCGCTCAACGCGGCGAGCCGACGGTAATCACCTCGGTGATACCGGCGATACCGCGCAGGCGTTGCACGACCTCCGCTGGCGTTGGTGTAGCTGTCGCAATCACCATCATCGCGCTGCCAGCCTTGACGGTCTTACCGACGTCCATGTTGTCGATGTTTATGCCCGAGTCACCAAGCAAGGTGCCCACACGACCAATGACGCCTGGTCGGTCGTCGTTGCGAACGATCAGCATGAACTTGGCCGGCGGCACGTCGCTTAGGTGATCGTCGATCAAGACGATGCGGGCTTCGCGGCGGCGACCAGTCAACGTGCCCGACACGTTGTGGGCGCCCGAACGAAGTGTGACGAGGTTGACGTAATCCTGATGGGCAACATCATCGTTGCGCTGTTCACGCACCACCACCCCGCGGCTTTCGGCGATGGTCGGCGCATTCACGTAGGTAACTGCTTCACTCGTGTGGCGCCCGAGGAAACCCTTGAGGGCAGCCAGCGTGAGAATGCGTGTGTCGTAGGCGCCGATGTCGCCGCTGGCCTCAACCTCGAGTTCGGTTGGTCGCTCGCCCACCACATCGGCGAAGAGCGCGCCGAGTCGTTCGGCAAGCGGAATGAACGGTTTCAGCGTTTCGTTGGCTTCTGAGGCGTTCACGTTGACGGCAAATGGCACGAAGTCGCCCGCGAGCGCAAGTTGCACCATGTCAGCAATGACTTCTCCGGCTTTGTCTTGGGCTTCACGGGTGCTGGCACCGAGGTGCGGGGTGACCACCACGTTGGGCAGCGAGAAGAGCGCCGAGTCAGTGACTGGTTCTTGCTCGAAGACATCGAGTGCCGCACCAGCGATGATGCCGTCGCGCAATGCTTCCGCAAGATCAGATTCCACGACGATGCCGCCGCGCGCAACGTTGATGACCCGTAGTTCAGGCTTGGCCTTCAACAACAGATCACGATTGATGAGCCCGCGCGTCTCTTTGTTCTTCGGTAGGTGCACGGTGAGAAAGTCAGACGCAGCCACGAGTTGGTCGAGCGGCAGCATGTCAACGTTCAGCTGACGACCGCGCTCAGCAGAGATATACGGGTCGTAGGCGACGATCTTCATGCCGAGACCGATGGCGCGATGTGCTACGAGCTTGCCGATGCGGCCGAGACCGACGATGCCGAGTGTCTTGCCGGCGAGTTCGACACCTTCCCACTTGCTGCGTTCCCAACGACCGGCGACGAGCGCAGAGTGAGCCTGCGGCACGTTGCGCGCCATCGCCAGCAAGAGCGCGATGGTGTGCTCAGCAGCCGAGACGATGTTGGACTCTGGGGCATTGGCGACCATCACTCCGGCGCGAGTCGCGGCATCGACATCGACATTGTCAAGACCCACACCAGCACGACCAACGACAAGCAACCCTGAAACTGCCTCGAATACGGCCGCATCGACATTGGTGGCACTACGCACGATCAGCGCTTGGACACCTCGCAGGGCGTCGATGAGCGATTCGCCGTTGAGCCCGAGTTGGATGTCGACATGGTGGCCGGCGGCTCGCAGACGATCGAGCCCGCGCTCGGCAATTTCTTCGGTTACGAGCACGCGCGCCACCCCTCCATCGTGGCGGACGCGACACACCGATGCCAACCAGTGCAGCGTTATCGTGTTGGGACTTCGTTTACTTTTCGTCAGGACACCGCACGATGACCCATCCGTTTCTCTCTGCCGAATGGATGGTGGCAGCCCGCGAGATTCGCGAGCGATACCGCGACCACGCGCCAAAGGTGTCGGTGGTGGTGCGCTTCAACCAGGTGGTCACCGGTGTGCCATTCGGTGACGGCACCATTCACAGCCATATGGACACTTCGAGCGGTGTCGTGGTGATGGATCTCGGCCATCTCGAGGGAGTCGACGCGACGCTCACTACCGACTATGAGACCGCACGACGCATCTTCCTCGACCAAGATCCGCAGAAGGCGATGGAGGCATTTCTCACCGGCAAAGTCAAAGTCGAGGGCGACATGCTCAAGCTGATGAGCATGCAGGTGGCGATGCCAAACAACGACGTTGCCCAGACGGTTGCCGCCGAGATTCGCGCGATCACCGCCTAACGCTTCGTCGAGCGCACCTCACCGGCTAAGAGGCCTGCGACAACGCACAGTGCTGCACCAATCACGAGCGCATTGGAATAGCTCGGCAAGATGCCTTGGTTGAGTGTGGCCTCGTGCACGCTGATCATCACTGCGGCGCCGAGCAGTGCACCGATCTGCGCCATGAGCTGATGCATCGCGCTCGCCGTGCCCATCTCACTGTCGTCGACGGCATTCGCCAGCAGCGCCGACATCGCGGGTGAGGCAACCCCGAGACCGAGGCCCGCGAAGCCAAGGCCGAGCGCGATGACCCACAGTGGGCTCGTCTCGCGCACCGTAGAGAGCACAATCAACGACGTGAAGACGGTCATTGAGCCGAACATTCCGGCGAAGCGCTCGCCTGTGCGAATCGTGACCCGCGCAGCGAGCGGTGCAGCGAGCGCGAACGTAAGTGGGCGTGCAATGATCAGCCAGCCGATGGTTTCGAGCGAGAGCCCGATGCCCTTGTCGAGCATCTGAGGCACGAGGATGAAACCACCCATGTAGCCGAAGTTGTTGAGCGAGATGCTCATGACGGGAAACGCCACGTTGCGTGTGCGAAACCATCGAGGCGGCACCATCGGGGCATCGACTCGTCGTTCGACGATGACGAACATGGCGAGCAGAGCGACACCGCAAGTCAGCGAAGCAATGATGCCTGGCGACGCCCAGCCCCAAGCGCTGCCGCGGTTTACGCCAAGCAAGATGAGAGCGGCACCAACACCGAGCGTGAGCGCACCGGTCGAGTCAAAGCGCACACCAGGTTGTTTTTCGGTGTCGCGCAGCAACCACCACGCCAACAGTGCTCCAGCAACACACAGCGGGGCTTGGGCGAGAAAAATCACTCGCCAACCGACGGTCTCAACGAGCGGCACGCCTGCGACCACGCCAAGCACCGGTGCGCCGGCCGAAACGAACGACCACGACGCAAACGGGCGCACCCGTTCGTGCGGTTCGAACATGCGGTTGATGAACGCCATGGCCGATGGCCCCGTCGCCGCACCGCTGGCTGCCGAGAGCGTGCGCAACGCAACCAGCCAGAGTGCGGATGGGGCGAAGGCTGCAAGGCCGGCGAAGAATCCGGCACCGAGCAATCCCCCGACGAAAACTCGTTTGTGGCCGACAAGATCGCCGAGGCGACCAAATGCCGGACCCGTAATCGCAAACGCGAGCATCGGAGCAGTTATCGACCAACTCACGACGCTGACTGTTGAGTCGAGGTCATCGGCCACGCGCGACAGCACCACGACCAAGAGTGTGATGGTGAAGCTCACGGTGAAGACGCCGGCGAGCAACACCGACATCGTCGCCCTGCGCCGCGACATGCCGACTCGCTCGACGAGAGCACTGCGCACACGCTCGCGCAACGGCGCTAGGGCTACTTCGTCGACACCTGCCGTCACAATGACCAACTCACGGGAACACCAGGTCGACGACACTGCCCTTCAGCACGACATCACCGCTCTTCAATGTCTTGCCCTCTTGTTGCACGGTGCGTACTTTGCTCGTGGTGCGACCCGATGTTGTTCCGACATAGATGCCGACCTCGTTGAGACGCTTCTGTGCATCGGCTAGTGCGAGGCCAATCACGTTCGGCAGTTCGACGGTTTCAGGACCCTTCGACAATGCGTACGCGACAATGCCATCACGCGACAGTTGCGCGCCAGCGGCCGGCTCTTGCGTGGCGATGAGCCCGATGGGTATGTCTGAGCTGAAAACATCGTCATTGCGTTGGCTATTGAGTTGCACGGCGATGAGCTGTGCATCAGCGTCAGCCTCCGATAGACCGATGAGGTTCGGTACGGCACGCAAGACCGGGCCACCCGACACAACAATCGCCACCTCGGTACCCCGCAACACCTGACTGCCCGCGACGAGATTTGGTTGTTCGGTCACGATCCAGCCGACCACACTGCCGGCCGGAACAGAGTCGTCGTCACGCAATGACTCGCTTACCGTGAGACCTGCTGACTGCAACGTGGCGATGGCATCATCGCGCGACAAGCCGATCACATCGGGCAGTAGAGCCAGTGTTGCACCTTCAGAGACCACGAGCGTGATGTCGTCGCCTTCACGCAAACTCATGCCAGCAGCAGGGGTCGTGCTGATGACATCGCCCAATTCGACATCGTCAGAGCGCTGCGCACGAATCAGCACATTCCACCCGAATTGCGACACGGCGTTGCGCGCCTCACCTTCGGGAATGCCAACCAAATCAGGCACCGCGTAACTCGTCGCACTCAGGCTTTGCCATGCGAGCACACCCGACACGGTGAGGGCGACCACCGCTGCGATCGACCACAACACGCGATAGCGACGCCGCTCTGCTCGCGGCGCGGTGACGGCAACGTCAGCGGTGGTGGGCGGTGGTGCGGATGTTTCTGCCACTGGTGCAGTTGGCTGCGGTGCAGGAACCGCTTCGAGTTGCCGTGTGATGGTGTCGCGGAACGACTCGGTGGTCAGCGACTCAATCGGCTCGGGGCGCGGCAGTTTGGCGGCGAGTTGCGCAAGCGCCTGGCCGAACTCGAGCGCGGAAGAGCGGTCGGCCGCATCGGGTCGCGCGGCCTTTTCCATCGGTACAGCGACCGGACCAATGTCGGCCGAAACGGGCAGCAACTTGCCGGCGCGGTTGGCGAGTGTGACGGCGGCAGAGTCGGCCGCGAACGGCACGTCACCCGTCAGCATCTCGAGCATGGTGAGTGCGAGCGCATACACGTCGGCCGCAGCGGTGGGTGTGGTGTCGCTCGCGAGTTCTGGCGCCGCATAGCGCCCCTGCTCAGTGGTCATCTCGGCAATGGTCGATGCGGCGCGCTTGATGCCGATGCCCGCGAGGCGCGCTCGTGCGTCAGTGCCGACGAACACATTGGCCGGGCGAATATCGCCGTGGGCGATACCAAGCTGATGCAGGTGATGCAGTGCGCGACACACGTCGATGCCGATCACGAGAGCTTGCGACGGTGTGAGCCGACGACCACGGTCGAGCAGCTCACGCACCGACGTGCCCGCGAGACGCTCGGTGACAACGAAGAGATGTGCGGTGCCCGCGATGCTCACCTCGCCCCAATCAAGCGGGGCGACGAGCACAGGGTGTTGGACACCCGCGACCGACAACAGATGTTGCTGAAAGCCCTCGACCGCCTCGGCCGCAGTGGCCGCACGACCCCAACCCACGAGTGAGTCGACCGTGACCAGTCGCACAACGACGGGCACCGACCCTCGGGTATCCCGCGCGGCCAGCACATTGGTGTTGTCGGCCCCACCGGGAATCAACTGCTCGAGCAGATATCGCCCGGCGACGGTGGCCCCGACGAAGGAACTGCGCTCGTCCATGGACCGCCCCAAACTACTGCCGCGCGCTGCTCTCGTTGGGCGAGAATGGGAACATGGCTCGCCGCTTCGATCGCGCCCGACTGCTCGCGAGCGTCGGCATCGCGTTCGGCCTCGTGCTCGTGGTGTTTGGGTTTCGTGCGGCGGTCACTGGCGACGATGCGCGCAGATTCCCCGACGCAATCGAACGTATGTCGCCGGCCGATGGCGACCGCGTGCTGCGACAGGCACAGATCATCATCGACTTTGTCGTCGGATATGAAGCCACTCTCACCATCGACGGCATCGCTCTGCCCGTGACACGACTCGACGAGCTGTCAGCAAGCGGCGGTGCACCGGAACCCGGAGCACAGGTCGAGCTGCCGCCCACAGCCGTGTATGACCCCGGCAACCACGTGCTGAGCTTTCAACCGCAGATTGGCGCGTTGATCGAAGAGTTCTCTCAAGGAGAACACACTGCTGTGGTTACCTACTGGAAGACGCTCGACGGGCCCGAGAAGTCGCGCACCTTCCAGTGGCGGTTTATCACCGACTGAGCGCGCGGCGACGCGTTACGGCAACTCACCGGTTTCCAGCAGCCGCTTGAAGCCCTGTTCATCGATCTGCGGCACGCCGAGTTCGACCGCCTTCTTCACCTTGGCAGCACCGGGTTCGGCACCAACGACGAGCGCGAAGGTCTTGGCACTCACGCTGCCGGCGCTCTTGCCACCACGGTCTTTGACAGCGCGTTGTGCCTCTTCGCGCCCAAAGCCCGTGAGTGTGCCGGTGACGACGACCGTCTTGCCGGCCAACGTTTGTGGTGCGTCAACCACCACGACATTGTCGAATTGCACTCCACCCTTACGCAGTTTGTTGACCATCGACTTGTGCCGCTTGTCGGCAAACCATCGGTGCGCCGACTCAGCGATGACCGCACCCACGCCATCAACCGCGGCGAGATCATCGACCGTGGCCGCAACGATCGCATCTAGCGAACCAAATCGACGCGCCAATGACTCGGCGGCTGCCGGTCCAAGGTGTTTGATGCCGAGTGCGACGAGCAGTTTTTCGAGTGGGCGCTGGCGCGACGCGTCAACATCACCCGCCTTACGCACGACGACAGTGTCGCCAGGGCGTACGTCTTTCAGTTGCACCTGCTCGCGGTTGTGCAGCGTTGCCATACTCACCGTGCTGCCGGCCACGACGACCGGTTCGAGTTCGGCAAATGGTGTGGCACGACCAGTGCGCCCAATCGACACTTTGATGTCGCGCAAGAGTGTGGTGCGTTCTTCTGGCGGAAACTTCACTGCGACCGCCCAGCGCGGTGCTTTTGCGGTGAAGCCGAGCCGCTCGCGTTGGGCGAGATCATCGACTTTCACAACAACTCCGTCGATGATGTAGGGCAGGTCATTGCGATGCTGCTGCCAGTGCGCGCAGAACTCGAGCACACGATCGAGTGAATCAACGATGCGTACTTCCGGGTTCACCGGAAAGCCAAGTTCGCGCAGGTAGTCGAGTGTCTCGTGATGCGACGTGAACGCTGGTGTGCCATCGACATCACCCAGCTGATAAGCCCACAACGACAGCTCGCGGGTTGCCGTAACGGCCGGATCTTTCTGACGCAGGCTTCCGGCTCCGGCGTTGCGTGGATTCGCCGGAATCGGCATTGGCTTTTTGTCTTGCGCAATACGCGCCTCGTTCTCCTGCATCTTCTGCATGCGAAAACGCTCAAAGGCGGGCTTCGACATATACACCTCGCCACGCACTTCGAGGGCCCGCGGCGCATTACGCGCACTGAGGCGAGCCGGCACCTCGGCAATGGTGCGCACATTGCCGGTGACGTCTTCGCCGGTCTTACCGTCACCGCGCGTGGCTCCGAGCACGAGTTCGCCATCCTCATATCGAATGCTGAGCGCGAGACCGTCGATCTTCAATTCGCACACATACTTGACAGCCTCACCCGGCAATCCTTTGGCAACGCGCTCACCCCACGCCCGCAGCTCATCTGCATCCATCGCGTTATCGAGACTGGTCATCGGCAATCGGTGAGTGACGGGTGCAAACGTCGTGGTGCTTGGTGCTCCGGGTGCATCGAGCAGTGATTTCTGCACCACGAGTTCGGGATGCGCTGTTTCGAGGCGGCGCAACTCGGCGACGAGCTCATCGAACTCAGCGTCGGAAATCTCGGGCTCGTCGGCACCGAAGTATCGGTCGTTGTGATACGCAATCAGTTCGCGCAACTCAGTGACGCGTGCTACGACCTTCTTCGCAGTGGGCACGAAAGCACTGTACCCGTCGGGGCGTGCGCTATTCGTAGGATTCGTGCGTGCAATCGGTGTGGCTGGCACGTGTCACTTGGCTGGCCTTGGCCGTTGTGCCCGGCGCACTCAGCTTGCCCGAATACTCCGGTGAAGCGTTGCGCGCCTCTGACGACGTTGGCCGCGCATCTGCAGTTGTCTTGCTGTGGCTTGCCTGGGCCGTGGTCGCGTTCGGCATGATCGTGCTGCACCCACTGTCGCTTGCCGCGGTGCGCTGGTTGTCACCGATGATCGCCATACATGTGTGGTGGATGGCGTTGGTTGCCGACGATGCACCCGAGGTGTGGGCGCGGCTCGCTGCCGTAGGGTGCGCCTTGGTCGTCGTTGTGGTGATGCTTCGTGCTGATTTCGGCGCTCGTCACGTGCAGGCAGCGGCCTATGGCCACGAGCGCCGCCATCTCTTGCGGCCGCCGGTCGCCGTGATGTTGCCCAGCGCGCTCGTGTGGCTGGTTGCGTGGGCACTCGGTGCGGTGGCGCTACACGTCGAGCCTTCGATCGCCACAGCCATAGCAGCGCTCGCCAGTGCGCTGCTGGCTGCGTTCGGGTGGCGCCGCGTCAGCGTGTTGGCGCGGCGATGGCTGGTGTTTGTTCCAGCGGGTATCGCCGTGCATGATCCGCTGATGTTGCGCGACACCTTCATGGTGCGTCGCCACGATGTGCGAGCAGTTGGTCTTGCCGAACAATCACCGTCGTCTGATGAGTCGTTTGACATCACCGGCACCACGTGGGGTCAACCGGTGCAGATCACACTCGCCCACTTGCATGATGTTTCGTTGTCGTCATTTGGTGCCCGCATGACGCGCACGCTCGACCGAGTGCACGTTCGCGTCTTGCGAATCGCGCCAACACGCGCCGACGTCGCACTGCGCGAGACCGTCTAGTTAGCAGCAACTTCCTCAACGACAGCGGCGCACGTTTGAGTGTCTGCTTAGCTGCGTGGTGTGGCGGCGAGTACCGGCTTCAGTGGTCGCGAGCGCCAGTCTGCACCGAGACAGAACTCGAGTTGACGACGATTCCAGATACCGAGGGGCTCTTCAATCATCTCGAAGTAGTGCTGATCTGCTTCGACATCATGCTCGTGTCGCCACTCGCGCTGCAGATTCGCTTTCAAGAATCGGGCGTTCGCGGTGCGACCGTCAACGAGAATCAGAGTTCCCGGCAACAAGAAGTGCTCCATACGCAGAATGTCGCACGCCATCGGTAACCGATCTGGGTGGCGAGTCGAGATACCGAGCACCTCGCCTACGGCACTCGCTTGGCTCGGGCCGTCGAGGTAGATGAAGTCGGGGCAAACGTTTGGCAGCGACTCATACTCGGTGCAGATTCGCCCCTGAAATGTGGTCATTCGAACCGGCGCTACATGGAAATCGATTCGCGACGCAAAGGAATCTGCTCGTTGGCGAGTGAGTTCGACGAACTCCTGCATGTCATCGACGGCGCTCACTCGAAACGGATTCGTGCGTCGCAGCATGTTGCGAACGCTGTCACCAAAATCACGCTCATTCAAGGCGAGTGCGAGAGCAAACACTGACGTCGAGAACCCGCATCCGAACTCGAGAATTTGGGTGACCTTGCGCTGTCGCACGAGAGCAAAGAGCGTCGAGAGGTCGTCCCACTCCGGTCGATAGGGCTCTTTGTTATCGAAGTCCACCGACTCAAAAGGTGACTTTTCTTTCGCCGCATCAGGGGCATTAAAGAGCCTAGTAAGCCCGTGCGATTCGGCGAACGAACGCGCAAATGATTGATTCAGCACTGTCTCATCGTAGCACCTGACGACTTGGGAAGACATTCAACTTTCGAAGTTGCTCATCGAGCGGTGCCGCCGCCGAGCACGAAGCGATTGGTGGCGTCGTACAACACCACACTTTGGCC
>RGSV01000280.1 GCA_010025655.1 Acidimicrobiia bacterium | reverse complement strand
ACATGGTGAGTAGCACGACGCCCAGTCGCGGCGACTCGCTCTACGGCGTTCTCGCCCAACGCCTGCGTGCTGATCAGCCCACCGCTCTTGCCGTAGTGATCGACGGCCCACACACGGGTGCCACGATGCTGGTCACCCCGAGTGGGCCCAACCTGGGTTCGCTCGGTCACCCCGAGCTTGACCGCGTGGCGGCACGTGACGCCATCGGCGAACTTGAAGCTGGTCGCACCGGCGTGCGACACTACGGCCCGCAGGGTCAGACGACCCCAGAAGACTTGGCCGACTCGCCGATGGTGCGGGTATTCGTCGAGTCATTTGCCCCACCGCCGCACATGGTGATTTTCGGTGCGGTTGATTTCACCAGCGCGCTCGCCCGCGTGGCCAAGGTGCTCGGCTACCGCGTCACCGTGTGCGATGCGCGCAAGGTGTTTGCAACGACTCGGCGGTTTCCGATGGCTGATGAAGTGATGGTGGCGTGGCCCGATGAGTTGTTCGCCAAGCATGGCGCATCACTCGGCGCGCGCGATGCCGTGTGCATTCTCACCCACGATCCGAAGTTCGACGTGCCCGCCATTCAAGGAGCCCTCGCCACCAAAGCCGGCTACATCGGCGTGATGGGCAGCCGGAAGACGCACGCCAAACGACTCGAGCGTCTCGCTGAGGTCGGGTTGCGCGGTGACGACTTGTCACGGGTGATGTCGCCCATCGGGCTAGATATCGGCGCGCGCACGCCCGAAGAAACTGCAATTTCAATCTGTGGTGAGATCATCGCGCGCCGCACGGGGCGAGCCGCGCAGTCGCTGTCGTCAACGAGCGGGTCAATCCACTAGCTGCGTCTCGCCGTGCCGTTGCAGTGCAGCACCTGGTGGCGCGGTGCGTTAGCCGAGCGGGCTGACGAACCGCATCCACTTGAGGCGAGTCGAGTCGATGCGGTGAATCTCTACTGCCCGCTCACCTGATCGCGCGTGCACGATGAGGTCGGGCATACCGAGCGACATCATGATGTGACCCGGATACCAAATGAGGTCGCCGGCCTGCACCTCGTCGCGATCAATGCGTTTCGCGCGCGCATATTGCTGCGCAGAGCCCCGCGGTCGGTCTGGTGGTGACCCCAGTGCCAGCGTCGCCGTCCGTGCCTCTACCGGCGTCGCTGCAGCTGCAACCGGCGTCGGCGGTGCCAATCAACGAACGCGCCGCCACGTGGATTGCCGCAACGGCCCGCGAAGTGGCCCTCGAGTTGCGCGCCGTCGATCCGGAAGGCCTCAGGCAGCGCCATCAACTCGAAGTGGTTCCTCTGTAGCAGCTGCATCGGCAAGGGCTGAAAGAAAAGTCGGAGCACGAGGCTCCGACCAACGAGAAAGGGGGTGGCGACGCCCGCAGGCGCGCTCGCGGCGCATGATCACGGCCATGCCCACGATCATGCGCACCCGGCCGAAGGAGCGGCCCACAGCCACCTCGACGCCATGGACGTGCGCGTGCGCGCCCTGGAGTCCCTGCTCGTGGCCAAGGGCTACGTCGACCCGGCGGCCATCGACCGCCTGATCGACGCCCCGCGGCGACCGGTGCGGATCCTCCTCGGGGTGTGGCGGAACTGAGTCGGCCCATGCCGACCCACGTTTCGTTCTTTCCACACCTTTTCAAACCCTACC
>RGSV01000279.1 GCA_010025655.1 Acidimicrobiia bacterium | reverse complement strand
CACAGTTCGGCGAGGCCACCCACCACCGGCAGGCTCGCTGGTGCCGTGCTGGTCGACGACGTTGCCGCTGGTGGAGCCGAGGCTGCCGTTGATGAACTTGCACTACGACGTGACGACTCACCGCGCACAGACGCCTGCCTCGCGGATGTTGCGGCGCGTGGAGCCGCGACGGTCTCGGTCAATCGCGGACGCGGAATCGGCCCTGTTACGTCACGCGGTCGCACACCACCCGACTCGAGTCGCTCGACACGAGCGACGAGCGATGCCGTGTCGTTGGCAATCGCGTTGCTGGCCAATCGCACCAGCGTGACTTCGAGCACCAGGCGCGGGTCAGGCGCGCGGCGAATGTCGACGAGTGCTTCACCAAGTGTTTCGATTGCTCGCACCACCGATGCGATGCCATATCGCGCCGTCATCTCGGCGGCATGGGTGGCTTGCTCTTGCGAGAGTTGCACGAGTTGTGGCGACATCGACGACAAGAACATCTCGCGCAGATAGCGAACGATCTGCTCGGTGAACGCTTTCGGGTCATAGCCGCGTTGCATCGCTGCCGCCACCTTGGTGAGCACGTCGGCGGCATCGCGGGCAATCAGCGCTTCGACCACATCTTCGGGTCGCACGCTCGAGTCGGCCTCGCCACCGCCGGCTGCAACCAACTCGAGTGCCGACAGTGTGTCACGTGCCGAACCACCACCATCGGCTATCACCTGGCTGATGGCTTCGTCTGAGACGGTGAGCCCAGCGTCGCGCACCACCCAGCGCACGTGTTCTTCCAACTCTTTGGCGGGCAGCAGGCGGAACTGCAGGTGCTGGGTGCGACTGCGAATCGTGTCACTCACCTTTTGTGGATCGGTGGTCGCCAGCACGAAGACGACGTGGGGCGGTGGCTCTTCGAGCGTTTTCAACAATGCGGCCTCGGCCCCGGTGCTCAGCATGTGCACTTCGTCGAGGATGAACACGCGATGGCGGCCCGGGTTGCCCATCGCCGCGCGCTCGATGAGTTCGCGGATGTTGTCGACGCCGTTGTTGCTCGCTGCGTCGAGTTCGAGCACGTCGAAACTCGTGCCGCGCTCGATGGCGACACATGACTCACACTCGCAGCACGGCTCACCTTGGGTGGGGTTCGCACAGTTCAACACCTTGGCGAGGATGCGCGCCGCCGACGTCTTACCCGTGCCGCGCGGCCCCGAGAACAAATACGCCTGGCCACCACGATCGTTGGCAACGGCGTTACGCAGGGCGCGCACGATGTGTTCTTGGCCCTTCAATTCGCCGAAGCGCCGTGGGCGATAGCGGCGGTAGAGCGATTGGGTGGCCATTTCGTAGCGAGCCTACCCCTGCGGTGCGCAGTGATTTGATGCGACATTCCAGCGGTGCCGCTTCGGTACCGTGGATTAACGCCCATGCGTGCGCTTCGATTTCCACGCCGGCGACGAGCCGTCATTGCACTGTGTTGTGCCGCACTCGCCTGGTGCGCGGGCACCAGTGACACGGTGCAGGCGGCATCGAACATTCCGAATGAATTGATCTCGTCGAACCCGCAACCCAACGCGACCGTAACGGTTGTGCCGACGCAGTTGCAATTGGTGTTTCGCAACAAGCTCGATGCCGATTCCGCGTCCACGATTGACCGAGACCGTCGCGGCTCCACGCGCC
>RGSV01000278.1 GCA_010025655.1 Acidimicrobiia bacterium | reverse complement strand
TTGATGCCAAGCACACAGGCCGACTCGCACGGTGCTGGGCAGAGTCGCCCGGTGAACTCGGGGAAGTTGTTCGTCGCATGCAGACGATCGATCGCATCACGCCAATGGTCGCGGTAGACGAGGTCGTTCCAATCGGGGATCAAGTTGCCAAGTGGACAACCGTTGTTGCAGAAGGGAATGCCGCAATCCATGCAGCGGCCGGCCTGTTGCTGCAACACCTTCTCGTCAAACGGTTCATACACCTCGCGCCAGTCGGCGATACGCACAGGGATAGGCCGGCGCTTTGGTGTGGTGCGACCCCATTGGAGAAAGCCGGATGCTTCACCCATGCACGCTCTCCATGATTTTTTGCGCGGTCGTGACGTCGTCGAGCCCGTCGCGCTTGGCGTCGGCCATGACACGCAACACTCGCGCATAGTCGCGTGGCATCACTTTGCGAAACGGCGACTGCGCCACACCAGCAGCGAGCACACGTTGCGCGACGGCTGAGCCGGTGAGATCGGCGTGCTTCTGCAAGGTGGCTGTGAGCCACACGACGTCGTCGGCATCGAGATCAACCACGTCAACGAGTTCGGTATTGACGCGCGAGGCGAAGCCAGCCGCACGGGCTGGGTCGGCCGCGCCCGAGCCAGCCGCAGCCTCGTCGAGCACATAGGCGATGCCACCCGACATGCCGGCCGCAAAATTGCGGCCAGTCGCGCCAAGCACCACCACTCGCCCTCCGGTCATGTATTCGCAGCCGTGGTCACCCACACCTTCAACGACCGCAGTGGCACCCGAGTTGCGCACACAGAACCGCTCGCCCACCACACCGCGCAGGTAGATCTCGCCACTGGTGGCGCCGTAGCCGATCACGTTGCCAGCGATCACGTTGTGTTCGGCGGCAAACGTCGCGTCGCGGTCAGGCCGCACGATGATGCGCCCACCCGACAAGCCCTTGCCGAGATAGTCGTTGCTGTCGCCTTCGAGATGCATGGTGATGCCGCGTGGCACGAAGGCACCGAACGACTGCCCCGCCGACCCGCGAAAGCGCAAGGTGATGGTGTCGTCGGTCAACCCGTTGCCACCCCACTTACGCGTCACTCGGCTGCCCAACATCGTGCCAACCGAGCGATTCACGTTTGAAATGGCCGACGCAAACTCGACGCGACGGCCGTCTTCGAGCGCGGGTGCGCATTCAGCAATCAACAGGTTGTCGAGCGCATCGGCCAAGCCGTGGTCTTGCGCCACCGACTGGTGCAGCGTCGAGTTGTAGGGATTCTCGGCCACGGCCAGCAAGCGCGAGATGTCGAGGCCGCTCGCCTTCCAGTGGTCGACAGCGACTCGCGAGTCGATTCGCTCGACGTGCCCGACGGCTTCGGCAAGCGAGCGATAGCCAAGCAGTGAGAGGTATTCCCGCACTTCTTGGGCGATGTATTCGAAGAAGTTGACGACGAACTCTGGTTGCCCGCTGAAACGCTTGCGCAACTCGGGGTTTTGCGTCGCAATACCGACTGGGCAGGTATCGAGATGGCACACGCGCATCATGATGCAACCGCTCACCACGAGCGGTGCGGTAGCGAAGCCAAACTCTTCTGCACCGAGCAACGCAGCGATAATGACGTCGCGACCGGTCTTCATCTGCCCGTCGGTTTGCACCACGATGCGGTCACGCAGGCCGTTGAGCATCAAGGTCTGCTG
>RGSV01000277.1 GCA_010025655.1 Acidimicrobiia bacterium | reverse complement strand
AACATCGTCGCGGTGTACGACTCGTTCGCCCACGAAGGATTCCAGGTCGTCGTGATGCAATTCGTACAAGGCCGCAGTCTGCGCGACTTGCTCGACAAAAAGAAGCGTCTCACTCCGAGCCTCGCCATCATGATGGGCGCGGCGATTGCTGCGGCACTCGATGCCACGCATGCGCACGGCTATGTGCATCGCGACGTGAAGCCGGGCAACATCCTCGTGCGCCCCGACGGGCACTTTCTCCTCGCCGACTTCGGCATCGCCAAGGCGCTGCACGCCGCCGAAGGCAACGACCTCACCAACGACAACATCATGATGGGTACGGCGAAATACCTGTCGCCAGAAATCGTGCGCGGTAAACCACTCGACGGCCGCGCCGATCTCTACAGCCTCGGGCTGGTGTTGTACGAATGCCTCTCGGGCAAGGTGCCGTTCGTGTGCGACAACGACGCTGACACCGCCCTCGCTCGGCTACAACGTGAACCGACCGACCTCGGCCATCTGCGACCGACACTGTCGCCGCGGCTCGTGCGCGTGGTGCACAAACTGCTGGCACGCAACCCCGACCACCGCTACCAAACAGGTGAAGAGACCCGCGTCGCGCTCTTGCAGGCACTCAACGATGAACACGACGACCAAACGACGCTGACGCCACCGTCAGGCCAGCGTGTGACCCTGCAGCGCAACGATGTGCGCTCCGTGTCGGGTGATTCGGTGCGCCCCGCCCGGTTCCGACTTGGCGCGGCAGGTGGTGGACTCCTGCGGTCGACGACTGCGCGCCTACTGGCTGCAATCGTCGTGCTCACCGGTCTTGTCGTTGTCGCGGTCGTGCGCACTCGTGACCCGGAAAACGTCGTGATTCCCACGGCACCGGTGGAAGAGACACAGACTCCCATCGCCCCAAACGGCCCCGCCACGATTGCAGCGGTCAACTCGTTTGATCCCTTGGGTGACGACGGAGTGGAGAACGAGGAACTCATTGGTGCGCTCACCGACAAAAATCCGCAGAGTTCGTGGGCTACGTCGTGTTATGCCGACAAGTTCTTTGGAGCTAAAGGCCAAGTTGGCGTGCTCGTCACCTTGACAGGTGCGGGCACCGGCACCTTGCGGGTGAATTTTGCTACTGGTCCGTGGGGTGCGGAGGTCTTTGGTGTGAACGGCACACCACCATCGGGTTTTGATGGCTGGGGTGCACCGCTCGCGTCCGACTATCGCACGCGCGGTGAGATCGTGAAGTTCTCGGTGACAGCACCAGTCACGCATCTCTTGGTCGTGCTCACCGAAATCGGCAAGAGCTCGACCTGCAGCACGACGAACCCATTCCAGGGTCGCATCAACGAAGTGGCGTTCGTTCCGGCGTAGCGACACACATCACGACGAGCGTGTCACGCTCGTTGGCACGAACCAAGCACACACCCACGGGTGCAGCACGTTCTACGACCCGAATGTGCAGCGTTAGCCTGACGCCGTGGCGGGCAACCCGATTAGCGATCCGGAGTTTCCGAAAAAGACCGTTGACTTCATTGACCGCATCGTTGGCGCAGTGCGTGACCGCACCACCAAGCCTGTCGTCGCCGTCACCCGCGGCATCGTCTTTGGCTCAATCGTCGCCGTCATCGCCATCTCACTCGTCGTGCTCGCGCTCATCGCCATCATGCGCCTGTCTCTTATACACATCTGACGCTGCCGACGA
>RGSV01000276.1 GCA_010025655.1 Acidimicrobiia bacterium | reverse complement strand
TCTGACGGTGGCGTGAACTTCTCATCGAGCCCGTCAATCATGTGCTCGAGCTTGGTAACCATCTCGGCGGTAACACGCGACTTGCCGTCAGTGAGTTTGTGGCGGTTCTCGGGCAACGTCGCCAACTCGGCCATCAACACCCACAGGTCACGCATGATGTGCACGAGGGCGTCGTTCAATTCGTTCTCGCGGCCCAACTCGGCGCGCACCAAGCCGAGCACCGCCTGGGCCTCATCCACTGCGCCGTAGGCGCGCGGCAGCGACGAGTCTTTTGCCACACGTCCGCCGTAGAACAGTCCCGTCGTGCCATCGTCTCCGACTCGGGTGTAGACCTTCTCTCTTGTCACGACCATCCGACGCTACTTGTCTTAGCCTTGAGACGACGATGCCAGCGCAGAAAAGACCGGACTATCTGCAGACCGTCAACGAACGCGTGGTCGTGTTTGACGGCGCGTTTGGCACCTATGTGCAGGGCAAAGACCTCACCGCCGACGATTTCGGCGGCCAGCACCTCGAAGGTTGCAATGAGCTGCTCGCAGTCACCCGACCCGACCTCATCGCCGCGATGCACGAAGACTTCTTGAAGGTGGGTGTCGACGCACTCGAGACCGCCACGTTCGGTTCGTTCGGTACGGTGCTCACTGAATACGGCATTGCCGACCGAGCGTACGAAATCACCCTCGCTGCCGCGCGTATCGCCCGAGACGTTGCCAACTCGTTCGAGAGCGACGGTCGACCGCGCTACGTAGCGGGAAGCGTTGGCCCAGGCACCAAATTGCCGAGCCTTGGGCACATCGCCTTCAGCGACTTGCGCGACACCTACGAAGAACACGCCCGCGCACTCATCGAGGGTGGCGTCGACTTGTTGCTCATCGAAACCTGCATGGACTTGCTGCAGATCAAGGCGGCAATGCAAGGCGGACGTCGCGCGATGCAGGCGATGGGTCGCGAGGTGCCGATTCAGGTGCAAGTGACGATGGAAACCACTGGTCGCATGCTGGTGGGCACCGAGATCGGTGCCGCACTTACTGCGCTGCTGGCCATGAAACCCGCTGTCATCGGCATCAACTGCGCCACAGGCCCAGCCGAAATGCAGGAACACTTGCGTCACCTCGCACAGCACTCGCCCATCCCCATCAGCGTGTTGCCCAACGCGGGTTTGCCGAGCGTCGTCGACGGCAAGACGCATTATGACTTGACACCGCAACAACTCGCTGAGTTCCACCGCCACCACGTGCACGACCTTGGCATCACCGTGGTTGGTGGCTGCTGCGGCACCACGCCTGAACACTTACGCCAAGTAGTCGAAGCAGTTCGCAACATCACGCCTGCGAAGCGCAACCCGCAGCAAGAAGCCAGCGTCACCTCGCTCTACTCTCCCGTCACCCTGCAGCAAGACAACAGCGTGCTGTACATCGGCGAACGCACCAACGCCAACGGCTCTCGCGCTTTCCGCGACGCGATGCTCGCAGGCGACTGGGATAACTGCACGAAGATGGCCAACGAACAGATTCGCGAAGGCGCCCACGTGTTGGACGTGTGCGTCGACTACGTCGGTCGCGACGGCACCGTTGACATGCGCGAAATTGCAGGTCGCTTCGCCAGTCAAGCCAGCGTGCCGCTCGTCATCGACTCGACTGAGCCGCAAGTCATGGAAGCAGCCTTGCAACTCGCTGGTGGCCGTTGCATCTTGAACAGCGCAAACCTGG
>RGSV01000275.1 GCA_010025655.1 Acidimicrobiia bacterium | reverse complement strand
TCGTGGTCGCGCTGCACTCGCCACTGCACCAGCATGTAGCAATAGCCGATCGTGGCGATGGTCGAGAGCGCAAAGACCCAGACGAAAAAGACCTCACGCATCGAGATGGCAAGAAGAAGCGACACCGCAGCGGTGCCGACGAGGCCATACAACCAATTGGCGCGACGACGGCGTAGGAGTTCGCGTTCGAAATACTCGCCCTCAAAACGGGCATGGCGACGCTCGCCGGCTGGTCGCACGATCGACGAGGTGGCGTGACCCACCTGACGCAGGGGTCTGCCGAGGGCGCGGGCGGCAGGGGCAAACGGACGGGCAACTCCGCGCAGCGGAGCCCCGAGCGGTGCGTACGGGTCGCGGTGCATGCCGGGTCGACTGGCCGACCCACGAGCGAGGGGACGTCCATCCCGCTGGAGGGAGGTCAGCTGACGACGAAAGTGGTCAACCGAGGTACCTGGCGAGCGGTGCATGCGCGAGCGAACCAGCGGCGGCAGGAGCACTGCTGCCCAGGCAGCCACGACGACAAGAAGGATGACATTACCCATGGGGTACCCCCAGTCTATTGCGGTTTGGTTACGACGCCGACGGGATGTCGGGTGAGGCCGTTGCGCAGCGGCGGGGCGACGGACGGGCGGTTACAGGGCAGCCCGGCGGTAGGTGCCCTGGCGGCCGCCTGACTTCTCCCACAGGGTGAGGTCGCCAATCACCATCTCGCGGTCGGCACTTTTACACATGTCATAGATCGTGAGGGCGGCCACCGAGCAGGCGTGGAGGGCCTCCATCTCTACCCCGGTGCGGTCAATGGTGTCGACATGGCACTCAACCGCGACGAACGCGTCGCCGATCTCAAAGTTGATCGTGACCGAGCCGATGAGCAACGGATGACACAGAGGAATCATGTCGCTCGTGCGCTTGGCTGCCTGAATACCTGCCACGCGAGCGACGGCGAGCACGTCGCCCTTCTTCACCTCGCGGTTGGCGATGGCGGCCGTTGTCGAGGGTTGCATGAATACCTTGCAGCGTGCCATTGCGCGACGATGCGTGGGCTCTTTCGGCGTGACGTCAACCATGCGGGCGCGACCGAGCGGGTCGAGGTGCGAAAAGGTGGCGTCGCTCACGTCAGCCGCGATTCGTCGCTCATGTCATCCACCGATTTGGCTCATCGAACGTCGCGGGCGCACGAAGGCAACGTCGCCGATGCGGTGACCCGCCCACTTGGTGCCGACCGCTCGACGAAGCAGCGCTTCGATCTCGTCATCAGTGGCACCCGAGCGCAACAGACCGCGCACGTCGAACTCGTCGGTGGCAAACAGACACGTGCGAAACTGCCCATCGGCAGTCAGCCGCACACGATCGCAATCGCCACAGAACGGTTTGGTGACCGTCGGAATCACGCCGACGGTGCCCTTGCCATCGAGGTATCGCCAGCGGTCGGCGGGGGCTGCTCCGCGCGCCGGCATCTGTTCGAGTGGATACACGGCATGAAGTGCCGAGACAATCTCCTCTTGGCCGACGACCGACTCGCTCAGCCAATGACCTTGTGCGTCGAGCGGCATGTACTCGATGAAGCGCACCTCGACGCCCTTGTCGCGTCCGAACTCTGCAAGCGCGACGATTTCGTCGTCATTGACACCGCGCTGCACCACGGCATTCACTTTGACGGGTGAGAACCCTGCGGCGAGCGCGGCGTCGATGCCTTCGAGTACTCGGTCGA
>RGSV01000274.1 GCA_010025655.1 Acidimicrobiia bacterium | reverse complement strand
CACCACGCACGTTGCCACGGCGCACCACCGGCAAGACCCGCGCATCGGGCTGGGCGGCGAGCACTGCCCCGGCAGCAAAGAGCGCATAATCAGACGACTCAGCGAGGTTGCCGCGACCCAACACCACGGTTACCGCACCCTTGCTGAGCTGTGCGCGCACTTCTGGGCTTGCACACAGCTCAGCAACGACTCGCGCCTGATCGCCCGGCTCGTGGCGCACCGATTTCCACGCATAACGCGAAAGACCCGTCTCGCGTGGTGACACTTCGATGATGCGGGTGCGGCGCTTCTCCGCCGCATCGCGCAGACGCAGATAGAGCACCGGCAACTCTTCTTTGAGATCGGGGGCGAGCAAGATGACGGTCGGTGACGAGCACGTCTCGGCAATCGTGGCTTGCGGCAGCGAGAACACCTCGGCTGGCAGGCCGTCACCGAGTTGGGCATCGCGGGCGGTGATGCCGAGCGCATCAGCGAGCAATGCCCAGGCATAGGCGTCTTCGTTGGTGCCACGCGCGCCGCCGAGCAGTGCGACTGCACCTGGCCCACGATCATTCAGAATCGTGCGCAACACGCGACCTGCCGCATCGAGCGCAGTCGCCCATGTGGCTTCCCCAAGTGCACCATCGGCGCGCACGAGTGGCATACCGATACGGTCCTTCGAGTTGATGCTTTCGAAGTTGAATCGACCACGGTCACACAGCCAGCCCCAGTTGACCGACTCGATGTCGACACCTTGGTATCGCACGAGTTCGTCGCGACTGCTCTGCACGACCGTGCGGCAACCGACGCTGCACGTGGTGCAGGTGCTCTCAACCTGGTCGAGATCCCACGGGCGCGCCTTGAAGCGATACGGCGATGCGGTGAGCGCACCGACTGGGCAGATCTGCACAGTGTTGCCCGAGAAGTAACTGGCGAATGGCTCATCGGGAAACGTCATCACCTGTGTGTTGTTGCCGCGACTGGTGAACGAGATCAGCGGGTCGCCGGCGACTTCGCTGGCAAACCTGGTGCAACGGTCACACAAGATGCAGCGCTCGCGATCGAGATACACGATGTCACTGATCGGAATCGGCTTCTCGTAGTGGCGCTTTTCTTCGACATAGCGGCTCTCGCCCGGGCCGTGCGAGAACGCTTGGTCTTGCAGCGGACACTCTCCGCCCTTGTCGCACACTGGGCAGTCGAGCGGATGGTTGGCGAGCAGCAACTCGAGCACACCTTCTTGTGCACGCTTGGCGGGCTCAGAGGTCGTCGACACGACTTGCCCTTCGGCAACCGGCGTCATGCATGACACCACCAGTGACTTGCCGCGGGGACCTTCGACTTCGACGATGCACTGACGACACATGCCGACGGGCGACATGCGCGGGTGATAACAGAAGTGCGGCACAAACGAGCCCGACTGCTCACACGCATCGATCAACAACTGGCCAGGCTTTGCTTCAACGGCACGGCCGTTGATGGTGACGCTGACGGTGGTCTTTGGTGCTGCGGTGTCGGTCATCGTGTCGCCGCCCAAGTTGCCATGGTGATCCCTACGCGTGACTTGCCGCAGCAACGGCAAACGGCGACTCAACGCCATCGATCGGTCGCCCATGGGCGATGTAATGGTCAAACTCATGGCGGAACCGACGAACCGCTGAGGCGATCGGTGACACCGCCGACGGACCGAGCGGGCAGATTGTCGTCTGGCGTGGCGGCCACGCAATTCCGG
>RGSV01000273.1 GCA_010025655.1 Acidimicrobiia bacterium | reverse complement strand
GTCGAGCAGCGCTGGCTCAGCTGGCGGCGCGAGCTCGACCGCTGACAGCAACGCTGGCACGAAGACTGGCGGCGCCACAACAGACAGTGGCAGTGCCGGCTCTACGAAATCAGACGGTGGCACGGCAACGTCGGGCTCGTCGAGTGGTTCGACATCGAGTGGCAGCTCGTCGAACAGCTCGGGCGGGTCGAGCACCACGCCCTAACCCACACGCGGGTCACGTCACAAGCGGGCCTCTTCACACGCGGGTCGAAACACCCGACCATTTCTGCTGTTCGGCGCTGAGATCGAGTGGTGCCACCACCGAATCGGTGGCGTACGAACCCCACGCGTGCTCAGGCACCATCCACATGACTTCGAATTCGATGCCGTCAGGGTCGTGCGCATAGAGACTCTTTGAGACACCGTGATCGCTCTCGCCGGCCAGAGCACCGGCCGCCTGCAACTTCGCGCGCAGTGCAACGAGCTCGTCAATTGTGTCAACCTGCCACGCGAGGTGATAGAGACCAACACCTCGTTGGCTCGGGGCTTGGGCTCCGATACTGAACAGCCCGAGGTCGTGGTGGTTGTTTGAGCCACCTGCACGCAAGAACACCGCCCGACCGCCCGCCGCCTCCTGCACGGTGACGAACCCGAGCACATCGCGAAAGAACTGCGCGGTTCGTTGGGCATCGCGCACGTAGAGCACGGCGTGGTTGAGCCGTCTGATGCTCGACATTCCTTACAGGGTACGAGCGCGAGGCTCGTCAGCGCAGGCCAGCGCCGCCTGCAGGTGACCGCTCGTCAGCGCAGGCCGGTGAGTGCGAGGTTGAGTACGACGAGGGCGAGCACAACTCGATAGACGACAAACGCGTTGAAGTTGCTGCGCGCTGCCAGGCGTTGAAGGGCATTGATTGCCAGCCACCCCGTGACTGCCGCGGCGGTGATGCCAATCACCATCGCTTGCCCAAGGCCGTCGGGTAATCCGTCGACGATGAGGCCGACCGTCTTCCACACTCCGGCACCGGCAATGATTGGCACGCCTATCACGAACGACATCTGCACTGCCTCAGTGCGAGCAAAGCCAAGCGCACGCATTGCCGAGATGGTGATACCCGAGCGCGACGTGCCAGGGTTCAGTGCCAGCACCTGTGCTGCGCCAATCAGCCATGCATCGCGCACGCCGAGGTCAGTTGCACTGCGTGCACCTGAGCGACGATCAGCCCACCACAACACCGCACCAAACACGATCAGCGAGAACGCAACGATGACAGGCCCGCCTAGTGCTTCGCTGATTACATCGTCAGACAGTGCCCCGACCACGGCGGCGGGCACGGCGGTGAGCACATACAGCCACGCGAGTCGACCAGTTGCCTGAGTGGCGCGCTCGCTGCGCGCAGCAAACGGATACTTCAGACCCTCACGCATGAGCGACCACAACTGTCGTCGTGTCGCAAACACCACAGCAGCCAGGGTGCCGAGATGCAACGACGCATCAAACGCGGTGCCGACTGCCTCGCCACCGAGGTCTCCCCAACCAAAGAGCCACGGCACCAGCTCGAGATGCCCGCTGCTCGAGATGGGGAAGAACTCGGTCAACCCCTGCACCACGCCCAGAATCAGGGCCTGCCACCACTCCATCGTCATCAGCGACGCTAGTTCGCTGGGTGGTGCTACGAGCCGCTGATGGTCACGTCGCTGATCACGAGCGAGAGGCCGGCAGCACGCATCGGC
>RGSV01000272.1 GCA_010025655.1 Acidimicrobiia bacterium | reverse complement strand
CTCCGAGCGTGAGGTTGTAGCGCAGGCTCTCGGCAAAGAGAAACGCCTCTTGAAACACGAGACCCACTCGGCTGGTGCCAAGCCGCACCGTGCCGCTCTGTGCCGCCACCAAACCCGCAATGAGGTGAAGCAGCGTGGTCTTGCCGCTGCCTGTCGCGCCGACGATTGCGACCGTTCTACCCCGTGCGACTGTCAACGTGATGTTCTGCAGGGCGAGGTTCGTTGCCACGTGGGCGGCTGCAACGTCGCGCAGTTCAACCATCGCTTCACGACTCGGCACTATTGCGGCTCGTGGTGGGGTCTGCAGGGGCTCGTTCAACACCTGCTGCACACGCGCCCAGCCACTCGCAGCGTGTGGCAGCTCGGAAAACAGGAAGCTTACGATGCGCAACGGCAACGACACAAGCGTGAACAAAAAGACGAATGCTGACAACTCGCCAACCGTCATCGCCCCGTCGCGCACACGCACGGCCCCAAAGCCGATGATCGCCAGGTTCACCAGCGATGGCGCGGCATCGATCACTGATTCGAAGGTTGAACGCAAGGAGATGGCATTCGTGCGGGCCTTACGCAAGCGCCGCGAAATGACGGCGAGGCGTTCAGTCTCTCGCTCTTCTGCACCGAAGGCCTTGACGACGAGCACTCCATCGAAACTCTCGTGGGCCGCCTCGCTGAGTGCGCCGAGTTCGTCTTGAGCGACCTGGTAGTGATAGTCAACTTTGCGTTGGTACAGGATGTTCGTTGCCAACATAAGCGGAAACACCAAGAACGCAAAGACCCCCAACCATGGGTCGGTCATGATAAGCCACACGCCCGACACGACCAACAACACGACCACCGACGAAGCGAACGGCATCGGCCCGAGAATCGTTGCCGCAGCATCGGTGTCGACACCGGCGCGAGCGGCGATGTCACCGGTCATGCGTTGGCGGTGCCACGAAGCGGGCTGCTTCATCAGATGGCTGAGCGTGTTGTCGGCAATGGTCTTGGCAGTTGATTGGTTTGCGACGCCCGCAAAGGTGCGTCGCACAACGACCCCGACGGCGCGCACCAAACCGATTGCCACCACAAGACCAGATACGGCAGCCCAGGTGCCGAAATCGATACCACCGCGTTCGAACGCAGGCAAGATCACATCGTCAATCAGCAACTGCACGCCGTACGACGACAGCACCGTTGCCACCGCAAAGACGGCCGCACCCCCGACGGCGATAAAGAAGTATCCCTTGTGAAAACTGACCATCGCCCACATCAAGTTCTTGGCCCGAACGAAACGGTTCGGCGCCGCAGCGATAGGTAGCGTCTCGGAAGTCATGCGGCGGGTGGGAACTCTCATTCTGTCAGTTGTCTGCCTCGCCATCGTGGCTATGTGGGTGTACGCATTCGGCTTTGCATCGAAGGAAGCCGTCAACAAATTCGGTGACGAAGCCTGGGCGGCCCGCGCTGATGCACGGTGTCTCATTGCAAAAAACGAGCGCCTCGCACTCGCCGACTACCGACTGATCAGCGATGCCGGACCAGATGCACTTGCACAACGCGCCGCTCTGGTCGATCGTGCCACCGACACCCTAGAGGCGATGCTCGTCGACCTACGTGCGGTGCTACCAACCGACGAAAAGGGTCAGGCGATTGTGCCGCTCTGGCTCGCCGACTACGACACCTACGTCGCCGATCGTCGCGCCTATGCAGATCTCTTGCGCACGGGCGACAATGCTCC
>RGSV01000271.1 GCA_010025655.1 Acidimicrobiia bacterium | reverse complement strand
CGAGCACCCTTCCGCTCATGCGCAGGTGCATCATCAACACGCCACCAGTGTCAAGATCGCACAGCAAATACTTGCCATGACGGCGAGCTTTCGTCACGCGCGCCCCTGTGAGGCCATCGATGATCGCCTCGCGACCCTGCCGCCGCACCGTTCGTTCGCGAAAGACTTCAACTCGTTCGATGGTGCGGCCAACGAGTCGCCGCTCGAGGCCGCGACGAACGGTTTCGACTTCGGGCAGCTCAGGCATCGCCGCTGCGCAGCGACTCGATCGCCTGCGCCGCCGCTTCTTGCTCGGCCGCCTTCTTGGTGCGGCCCGAGCCGCGACCTCGTACGCGCCCCGCAATCAGAACTTCGGCAAAGAACGTCTTCTCGTGGTCGGGGCCTTCATCGGTGATCTCGTAATGCGGGGCGCCGAGTTCGTTGTCTTGCGTGAGTTCTTGCAGCTGCGTTTTGGGGTCAAGCGTGCGCAACCCCGGCACGGCGGCGTCGATGTCGTCGCGCAACAATCGCAGCGAGAGTCGGCGGGCAATCTCGGTGCCAGCGTCGAGGTGCACCGCACCAATCACCGCCTCGAAGGCATTGGCGAGTATCGACGTCTTGTCGTGACCACCAGCCGCCTCTTCGCCACGACCAAGGCGTATGAACCGACCCAGCCCCATTCGGCGTGCGGCCCCACCAAGGGTCGTCTCGTTGACCACGCTCTTGCGCAGGTCGGTGAGTAGCCCTTCATGAAAATCGGGATGCCGGCGATACATCTCATCGGCGAGCACCAGGCCGAGCACTGCATCGCCGAGATATTCGAGTCGTTCATTCGACGGCTCGTCTGGGCTCTCAGCCGAATACGACGAGTGCGTCAAAGCCCGCACGAGCAGCGACCAGTCGACAAAGTCGTGACCGACCACCTCGGCGCACTCACGCAGCTGCGCTTCGTTCACGACGCGCCGCCCACCCCCACCGCGGTGCGAATTTTCTCGACGATGTCACCCTGCACCATGTCGCGAGCCACTTTGATGCCATTCACCATGGCGCGCGCGCTCGACGAGCCGTGCGAGATGATGCACACACCGTTCAATCCCAGCAACATCGCGCCACCCGTCGTATCGGGGTCAAACTGTGAATAGAGATCGAGAAATGCCGGCATCAGCGCATCGGCATGTTCTTTGTATTGGGGCTGACCGATGGCGGTGAACAACGACTTGACGACGGTCTTCAGCGCGCCTTCGAGACTCTTCAGCGCGACATTGCCGGTGAAGCCGTCGGTGACGACAACATCGACCTCCGGCGTCATGATGTCGCGGCCCTCGACGTTGCCGATGAAATTGATGCCCGCCTGCGACGACAACAACTCAAATGCTTCTTTGCGCAGCGTGTCGCCCTTGCCGGGTTCTTCGCCGATCGACAACAAGCCGACTTTCGGTTTCGCGATGCCGTAGCGCGCAGTGGAGAACACCGACCCCATCACCGCAAATTGTGTGAGCCACGCGGCTTCAACTTCTGCGTTTGCACCTGCGTCAAGAAGGATTGTCGGAGTCGAGCCGGGCACTGGAATCGGCGTCGCGATTGCCGGACGCTTCACGCCGTCGGCACGACCCATGCGTAAAAGCGCCGACGCCATCGTCGCCCCGGTGTTGCCAGCCGAGATCATTGCGCTTGCCTTACCGTCGCGTACCGCTTCGGCGCAACGCACGAGCGTGGAGTCTTTCTTCTTCTTCACCGACG
>RGSV01000028.1 GCA_010025655.1 Acidimicrobiia bacterium | reverse complement strand
GACCGGCGCGTGCCGTTGCCCCGACGACGACCTCGACGACGACCTCGACAACCACCACCACGATGCCAGCGACGTCACCATCGACGTCTACTACGGTGCCGACCGCAGCAGCGAGCACACCACGTGGCACTGTGCCGGCAGTGGGTCAGCGACCAGCAGTCGGTGCCGCCGCACCGCAGTTGCCACCTACCGTTCGCGCGCTTGCTGCCGCAGTTCGCGCAGTCGGACGCACGCTGCGTATCGAGACGCAAGCCCCGAAGGGTTCGTTGGTGCACGTCTATCGCAATGGCGAGCTCGTGCGCTCAGTCACACCAGAAGAAGCAAAGACACTCTCAATTCCGTCGAACGGGGCGAGTGCCGAGGATGTTCAGATTGTCGTCGTGACACGGACGGGTGAAGTGCTCGCAACACCGGCGACGGAGGCACCTGCGGGAACTGATGGAACTGGTAGAGCAACTGGTCCTGGCAGTTCACGTGGCGACGAGTCGTCAACGACCGTCACCACTCAGCCAACGGGGTCTGTGACAGGTAAGCCCAACTCGGGCAGAGCTGCGGCGGGCCGAGCCAGCGCAGGCAAGGCTGCGTCGACAACGGCGGCGCCGAACGCAACTGGCAAGACGGCAAGTAAGAGCAGCCAGCGTCAGACCAGCGACAAGAACAAATAGCCACATCATCTTGCGGCTGCAGCAGGATGTCGGGCTCGACTGTCGCGACCGTGCCGTGATGTTCTACGGTGAGGGGCAATGAAGCCGACCGCCAGCACGCTCGCCGACCTGCGCGCCAGTGGCTGGCGTTCGCGACCCGTCAAAGAAGAGATCCGAGAGAATGCGGTCAGCCGCATTCGCAGTGGCACGCCGCTCGTCGACGGTGTGCTCGGGTACAACGACACCGTTGTGCCGCAACTCGAGAATGCCCTCTTGGCTGGTCACGACATCGTCTTTTTGGGTGAGCGCGGTCAGGGCAAGACGCGCATTATTCGTTCGCTCACGGCACTGCTCGATGAATGGATGCCAATCGTCGCGGGTAGCGAGATCAACGATGATCCCTATCATCCCGTTTCGCGACATGCGCGTGACCTCATCGAGCAGCATGGTGATGCCACGCCGATCACTTGGGTGCACCGCGATGCCCGCTATGGCGAGAAGCTTGCTACGCCCGACACCTCAATCGCTGACCTCATCGGCGAGGTCGACCCAATCAAGGTTGCAGAGGGCCGCTATCTCAGTGACGAATTGACGTTGCATTACGGTCTGGTGCCGCGCACCAACCGTGGCATCTTTGCGATTAACGAGTTGCCTGACCTCGCCGAGCGGATTCAGGTTGGTTTGCTCAACGTGCTCGAAGAGCGCGACGTGCAGATTCGCGGCTACAAGATTCGCCTGCCGCTCGATGTGATGCTGGTCGCCTCGGCGAACCCTGAGGACTACACCAACCGTGGGCGAATTATCACGCCGTTGAAAGACCGCTTCGGCAGTCAGATTCGCACACATTATCCACTTGATGTTGCGACCGAGGTGGAGATCGTGCGGCAAGAAGCACGCTCGGCTGACATTGCCGATGTGCGTGTGAACACTCCGCAGTTCATGGAAGAAATCGTCGCTGAAATTAGCCACCTTGCACGTGGCAACAGCAATGTCAGCCAGCGCAGCGGTGTGAGCGTGCGCGTGTCGGTGAGCAACTTCGAAACGCTGGCTGCAGCCGCGGTGCGGCGTGGGTTGCACTCAGGCGAAACGGTAGTTGCGCCACGCATCAGCGATCTTGATGCACTCGTGGCGTCAACCGCCGGAAAAATCGAAATGGAAGGTGTTGACGAAGGTCGCGAAGGTGCGGTCTTTGAGCAGATCATGCGTGGTGCGGTGCTCGCCGCGTATCGCCGGTTGGTGCCAGGTGACAAAGCACGGGCAGTTGTTACGGCGTTTGAGGCGGGTCGCACCGCCAACACTGGTGAAGATGTGTCGTCGGCCGATCTCGTGGCACTGGCGACCGAGATTCCTGAGTTGCGCAAGATTGCCGACCGTCTGACGGGCGGTGATGAATCACCTGCAGCCATTGCGAGTGCGGTCGAATTCGTGCTCGAGGGGCTGCACTTGTCGAAGCGACTCAACAAAGATGCATCGGGTGGTCGTGCGGTGTTCAGCGGCCGTGCCGCCGCGGTCTAGCCCGCGCGATAACAGCCGCGCCACTGCGACCTGGCGCTCGCCGCCCTGGTCGGGTTCACACTGCGTAGGGCGTGCGCGTCCAGAGTTCTTCAGTGTCGTTGCGGCGAACGCCGAGTGGTTCACCCGTCAGGCGCGACACGTGTACCTCGTGCTCAAAGCCATGCAGTTTCAGGCCGCCCACTTCGATGGCTCGTATACCTTTAGGCAGCTCGTTCGTCTGCTCGGTGGGAATGAGCGTTCCGTGATCATGCGCTTCGTCGCAGAGCCGTGACGCAAGATTTGGGGGCTCGCCGATGTAGTCATCACCATCAATCAGCATCATCTCACCTGAAGCGATACCGATTCGCAAGCGAAGGCCAACGGCTGGCTCTTTGAGGCGGCGGTGCAACTCCATGGCGAAAGTGATGCCAGCGTCTTGCTTGACGGAGACTGCCATGAATCCGTCGCCGAGAAACTTATCGATTCGCACTCCCATTTCTGATGCAAGGTCGCGTGACACACGGCGAAACTGCCGCAGCACTCGTTGTGCTTCGTCGTCGTCGGTCTTCCGCAAGTAAGCGGAGAAACCTGAGAGGTCGACGAAAATGATGGTGCGCGAGACACGCATTGTGACCCCAATGCTACGGTTCGTCTGTGGGCCAACGTTTTCGCTACTCCCGCTGGGATGGCACACAACGCGGATTCGACCTCGACGCCGATGCACTGCTCAACCAAATCAATGACGAGATCATTCATCACGGTGATGTGAACGCAGCATTACGCCGCATCATGCAACAAGGCATGCGAGACCGTAACGGCGAACAAGTGCAGGGTTTGCGCGAGGCCCTCGAACGATTGCGCGAGCGACGACGTGAGCTACGCGAGCAAGGTCAATTCGACGGAGAACTTGGTGAGCTCGCCGCTGAGCTCGCCGACATCGTTGATGAAGAGCGGCTGGCGATTGATCAAGACGAGCAACGCGCGACAGAGTCGGGCGACGAGCGTCGCCGTGAGATAGCCCGTGACGCTGCCGCCCGCCGCCGTTTGCAGCTCGATGCATTGCCCGACAATCTCGCGCAGCGCATCGATTCACTTCGACACCATGACTTTCAGTCGCCTGACGCACAGCGACGTTTCGAACAGTTAGTCGATCGTTTGCGGCAACAGCTCCTCGACCAGCACGTGCAGCAAGTGTCGAGTGCGGTTGAAAACATGACCCCCGAGCAGATGGCGCGGATGAAAGACATGATGGCTGCACTCAACGCGATGCTCGAACGACACGAACGTGGAGAAGATCCACAGTTCGAGCAGTTCATGAACGAGTTTGGCGACTTCTTCCCTGAGAACCCGCAGACACTCAATGAGCTGCTCGAGCTGATGGCGCGGCGTATGGCGGCCGCTCGGGCGCTCTACAACTCGATGTCACCCGAACAACGCGCCCAGATGCAGGCGTTGTCAGACCAATTGCTCGAAGATATGGACTTACGCTGGCAGATCGATCAACTCGGCGAACGACTGCAAGCGGCGTTTCCGAACCTCGGATGGGATGACGACTCAGGCCTCGAGGGCGACACCCCGATGCCATTTGGCGACGCGCTTCGCGCCGCCCAAGACCTGCACGACCTCGACGAACTCGAACGTTTTCTGCGTGATGCCTCATCACCGGCCGCTCTGCGCGAAGTTGACCTCGACAAGGTGCGCCAACTGTTGGGCGACGTGACTGCCGAGTCGATCGATCACCTCGCCCGACTCACCGACACTCTGCGTGAAGCGGGCCTCATTGACCAGCGAGAGGGCCGCACCGAATTGACCCCGCGGGCCTTGCGCGCCGTCGGCAAGAACGCCCTCAACGAACTCTTTGGTCGCCTCGAGCGTGACACCCTGGGCCAACATCGCATCGAACGCACGGGCAGCGGCCACGAACGGGCCCATGAGACCAAGGGTTATGAGTACGGCGACCCGTTCCACCTCGACCTGCAACAGACCCTGCGCAACGCCCTTCGCCGCCAAGGGGGTGGACTGCCGTTGCGCCTGTCGCCCGAAGACTTCGAGATCGACCAGACCGAGCACATGACCAAGTCATCCACCGTGTTGATGGTCGACCTCTCGTTGTCGATGCCGATGCGCGACAACTTTCTGCCGGCAAAGAAGGTGGCCGTCGCCCTGCACGCCCTGATTTCGTCACGGTATCCCCGCGACTATCTCGGCATCGTCGGGTTCAGCGAGACGGCTCGCGAACTGCGCCCCGAACAGCTTCCCGAGGTCTCGTGGGATTTCGTCTACGGCACCAATATGCAACATGGTCTGGTGCTGGCTCGGCGCATGTTGGCCCGCCAGACCGGCACGAAGCAGATCATCATGATTACCGACGGTGAGCCAACTGCCCACATTGAGGACGATGGCGAGGTCTTCTTTCAGTATCCGCCGGCGCACTCGACCGTTGAGGTCACCCTGCGCGAGGTGTTGCGATGCACCCGCGACGACATTCGTATCAATACCTTCATGTTGGATGCCACCGGCGCGCTGCGCAGTTTCATCGAACAACTGACGCGCATCAACCACGGTCGTGCGTTCTTCACCACGCCCGAGACGTTGGGTGAGTATGTGCTCGTTGACTTTCTCGACCACAAGCGAACCATCAGCACGCGAGGTGTCAGCCGCCGCGCCGGGTGACCGCGCTCCGACTTGCATTGCGCTGGCGCCATCTGCCAGAATGACACGGCTGTTATTTGGGCGGGGTAGGAAGAAGGGGAGTTGTGAGTCAACGAATCGAAGGTGCAGGTCAAGACGACCGCGCTTGGCAAGACCGGGCAAACTGCCTGGGCGTCGACCCCGATCTCTTCTTTCCCGAGCGTGGAGCATCCACCCGTGAGGCGAAAGAAGTGTGCAAGGGCTGCGAGGTGCGCGAACAGTGCCTCGATTACGCCCTCGCCAACGGCGAAAAGTTCGGTATCTGGGGCGGATTGTCAGAGCGCGAGCGTCGCCGCTTGCGTCGCCAGCGTGCCCAAGCTAACCGTGGTGCGGTGACGGCCTAGTTTGCCGTTCAATCGGCGCTGCTAAGGTACGAGCCATGCCAGGCGGCCCAGAACTGTGGATCATCGTTGCCCTTGTCGTAGTGCTCTTTGGTGGCTCTCGGCTTCCGAAGATTGCTCGTAACCTCGGGCGCGCGCAGGGTGAACTGAAAAAGGGCCTTGCTGAAGGCAACGCCGACGTCAACAAAGACGGCGGCAAAGACGCCAAGCCCGAGTCGGGCACCACGTCGCCGTCGGCCTAGTGCCGTAGCGCTTCACTCTTCGACGAATTTCACCTTGCGTCGACTGATGTCGGCCAAGAGCCCCTTGCGTTCGTTCGCGGCATACAGATTGAGGGCGATATCCGCCTTCTTCCCCCGCGGCGACACTTCAACGACGAGTTCGCCGGCGGTCACCTTGGCCTCCACGGTCTTCACTCGCTCGTCGTAGGTGCGATCGAGCCCGATTGCGACGCGCAGCAGCGCTGCCAGACTGCGCACCAAGCGTTGGTCGGCGGGTGAGAGCGCGGCAAACTCGGCGTGTTCAGGTTTGGGCACACTCTTGCGGTGATAGCGAGCAATTTGGGCGATGAGTTCGATTTCGCGGTCGGTCAAGCCCATGAGTTCCGAGTTGCGAATCAGATAGTACGAGTGCAGGTGGTGTTTGGCGTGCGACACGACCACACCGACGTTGGCGAGGAGTGCGGCAAACTCGAGATAGCGCCGCCAGTCGCGTTCGAGACCGAGGGTCTCTTGCAGTTCGTCGAACAGCTTTCCCGCCAGCTTTGCCACGTGTGCCGAGTGCTCAGGTCGATCGTCGCAACGATCGGCCAACTGCTGCACACTGTGACGTGCCGCGTCGTGCTCGTCGTTGCGTTCTAATAGCCCTTCACGCTGCAACGTGTCGAGCAACAAGCCTTCGCGCAGGGCGTAGTCGCTGAACATGATCGCCTTGATGTCGAAAGTTTCGACGAGACCCTCGAGGATGAGCGCTCCGGCAAGGATGATGTCGCCGCGATTTGGCTCGAGTGCGAACTTTTTCACTCGTTCAGCAACGGTCGCCACCGAGATGAGCGATTGCGTGACGGCACGAACTTCGTCAGCCGTGAACTCGAAGCGATTCATTGAGCGCGGTTCACTAGCGCCCCGCTCGCGCAAGATCAGTCGGGCGATGGTTTCAGCAGTTCCCGATGATGCTGCGACGACTTCGAAGCCCAGCTCTTTGACCTCGGGTGCTACGACGGCGAGCATTGACCGAATGAACGCGCGACAACTCGGCACTGCGCTGGGGTGAAGCGTGGTAGCAGCAAAGAAGCGATCGGTTAGACGCACGGCACCGAGCTTGAAGCTGCGCGCAAAGAGCACCTCATCATCGAGACCCACGACAACTTCGGTCGAACCGCCACCGATGTCACAGACGAACATCGGCTGGTCGTGGATACCGATGGCATTCAGCACACCAAGGTGAATGAGTCGCGCCTCCTCGACACCCGAGACCACTTCGATGTCGATGCCTGCTTCTTTACGCGCACGCTTGATGAAATCAGTGCGATTCTTGGCTTCACGTACCGCACTCGTCGCAACGGCACGCACCTCGGCCTCGTGCGACGATGCAATCTCGGCGAGGCGCACGAGGCAGGCGGTTCCACGGTCCATTGCCTCATCGCTGAGGTGTTTCATGTCGCCACCACCGTGACCCAACCGCACGACCTCTTTCTCGCGGGTGACGACCTCAAACCCGCCTGGCACCGGCTTGGCGACCACGAGATGGAAGCTGTTCGTGCCGATATCCAGCGCCGCGACAAGTTCGCTCATTCGAACCGACGATAGTCTTTCAAGTCCGCAGAGGAGCCTGATGTCCGACACCAACACCGCCAAAGTCGCGCCACGCGCCCACATTCGCATTACCTACACGGGCCCGGTGTACCCGCACTGGGAAATCGTCGGCACGTACGGCGAGCCCGAGCTGATCGAAGAGTTCGCGCGCCGCGCTTACATGCGACTCATGTACGTGTCGCTCAAAGACAGCCAGTGCCGCCGCAACCGCGAGCGCATCAAGGTCGATGCCGAGAACGAAGGCATCAGCCTCGAGTGGTCTCCCGAAGAGGTCGAGCGCCAACCCACTGCCTGAACGTCAGGTGAAACCTGCGTGACATCAGAACGAACAGGGCAAACTCGTCGCCCCGCTTCAGTTGCCGTTCGGTACCTTGAGCCCATCGTCTCTCGCTTCATCAACCGCGAGCTGAGTTGGCTCGATTTCAACGAGCGCGTGCTCTCGCTCGCCATCAGCGAAGATGTGCCATTGCTCGAGCGTTTTCGTTTTCTGGCAATCAGCGCTTCGAACCTCGATGAGTTCTATCAAGTGCGAGTTGCGGCGCTGCACGATCAGATTGCAGCCGAAGTCAGTGAGACCAGCCCCGATGGTCGCTCTCCGGTTCGGCAGCGAGACGAAATCTCGGCGCGTGTTCAGCTCTTTACTGACGTGCAAGAGAAGTTGCTCGCCAAGCAATTGTTTCCGGCACTCGCCAAACACGGGGTGCATGTCGTGCGCTGGGGCCGGCTTGGTAAGCGAGCGAGAGAAGCCTTGTCGTTGGATTTTGAGAACCGCATTTTCCCAATCCTCACCCCGCTCGCCGTCGACCCGTCGCATCCGTTTCCGTACATCTCGAATCTCGCGCTGAATCTCGCGGTGATTGCCCGCGACCCCGAGACACTCGAAGAGCGGTTTGCTCGCGTCAAGGTGCCGCGCAACTTTCCACGGTTCATAGCGGTGCCAGACTCGAAGGACTTCATCCTTCTCGACGACCTCATCGAAGCTCATCTCGATCGCCTCTTTCCGGGCATGGAGATCGTCACCGTCTCTCGGTTTCGGGTCACGCGCAACGCCGACTTGTCTCTCGACGACGAAGACGCCGAAGACTTGCTGGCTGCCGTCGAGATGGAGCTTCGCCGCCGCCGTTTTGGGCGAGCGGTGCGACTTGAAGTCGAGTCGAACATTCCTGATGCCGTGCTCGACACGATGTGCTCTGAACTTGAATTGACGCGCGCCGACGTGATTTTCAGCGGCTCGTTCGTTGAGTTGTCAGCACTACAGCAACTTGCCAATCTCGACGTGCCGAGCCTGCGCTTTCGACCATGGACACCGGTGACGGCTGGGCGTCTTGCCGCCGCACAAGAAGCGGGTCGCTCGATGTTCGATGTGATCAAATCGCGGCAGTTACTCGTACACCATCCGTATGAGTCGTTCAGTTCGTCGACCGAGACCTTCGTCGAGCAGGCAGCAAAAGACCCCAAAGTGTTGTCAATCAAAATGACGCTGTATCGCACCTCGGGTGATAGCGCAATTGCACGGCACCTGATTCGAGCCGCCGAATCAGGCAAGCAGGTCGCGGTAGTACTTGAACTCAAAGCGCGGTTCGATGAGGCGCGCAACGTCTCGTGGGGTCGCGAGCTCGAACTCGCTGGTGTGCACGTGAACTACGGCCTCGTCGGACTGAAGACCCATGCCAAGTGCATTCTCGTCGTGCGCGAAGAAGCCGGACAGATTCGTCGTTACGTGCACATCGCCACGGGCAACTACAACTCGGTCACTGCCAAGGTGTACGAAGACATCGGCTTTTTCACTTGCGAAGAAGCCGTGGGTCGCGATGCGACCGAACTCTTCAACTACCTCACGGGTTATGGCCGTGAACCCAATTACCAACAGCTCATCGTCGCACCGCACCAGTTGAAGAAAGAAATCATTCGCCTCATCGAACACGAGGCATCATTCGGCACCGCTGGGCGCATCACCCTCAAACTGAACGCCATTCAAGACCCCCAGGTCATCGACGCGCTCTATGCCGCTAGTGCCGCGGGCACAAAGGTGAATATGGTCGTTCGCGGAATTTGTTGCCTGCGTGCCGGAGTGCCTGGGCTTTCGGAGAACATCACCGTGCGTTCGGTGCTCGGGCGGTATCTCGAACACTCGCGCATCTATCGGTTTGACCATGGCCTCGACGGTCGCGAGCCGTTGCACCTCATTGGTTCGGCCGACCTGATGATCCGGAATCTGTCGGGTCGAGTCGAAACCCTGGTTCGCCTGACCCATCCGAAGCATCGCGCGTGGCTTGACACGGTGTTGGGCTTCCTCCACGATGATGCGAACGTGCATTTCCGCCTGCAGCCCGATGACTCGTGGCAACTCGTCGGTCAACACCACGGTGCCGGCGACGCACAACGGCAGTTGCACGAGTGGGTCGTCGCCACCCAGTCGCGCTGAGGCCTGTTCACGCAGTATTCAGCCGCAGGTGACCGTGAGTTC
The DNA here is from genome assembly GCA_010025655.1 of Acidimicrobiia bacterium. Classification (GTDB taxonomy): domain Bacteria; phylum Actinomycetota; class Acidimicrobiia; order Acidimicrobiales; family Ilumatobacteraceae; genus F1-60-MAGs027. The sequence goes on along the minus strand of RGSV01000028.1, from coordinate 748 downwards.
ACCCAACGGTCGCAGTCGCCCCGAGTAGGTGTCGTAGGGTGCCTACCGTAGACGGCATGGAAGAGACCCGAAAGTCATATCACTCAGACCTTGAGGAACTGCGTTCGCTCGTTGTGCGATTGGGCGCTTCGGTTATCGAAGCAGTACCCCGCGCCACCGCGGTGTTGTTGGCTGGCGATCTTGAAGGCGCCGACTATCTGGTGCAGTCTGATGACGAGATCGACGCTCGCGCCCACGAAGTAGAAAGTCGCACCTTCGAGATTCTCGCCCTACAGGCCCCGGTCGCCGGTGAGTTGCGACAGCTGGTGTCGATTCTCAAAATCACGAGCGACCTTGAGCGTTCAGCCGATCTTGCAGTGAACATCTGCAAAGCGGCGCGCCGCATCTACGGCAAAGAAATTGACCCGGTGTTGCGTGGCCTCATCTCGAAGATGAGCGAGCAAGCCGAGCAGCTGTATCAGGCGGCAATCAACTCGTTTGCTGAGAATGATGCGGCAACTGCAGCCGCTATTGAAGACATGGACTCGTTTCTCGACGCGTTGCACCGTCAGTTCATCCAGGCAATCTTTGAGACTCACGCTCGCGAGAAGATGGATCTGCAACTCGCCGTACAACTCGCGATTGTCGCCCGCTTCTACGAGCGAATCGGTGACCATGCCGTAAACGTGGGTGAGCGTGTGCGTTTTGCACTCACCGGTTGGAAACCAGAGTTGCGTGCGATTGAGCGCCAGCGTCAACGAGACGCCAC
>RGSV01000270.1 GCA_010025655.1 Acidimicrobiia bacterium | reverse complement strand
CGACAGCGGCGACTCGAACAGTGGTTGTACGAGTTGCCGTACGTTGGCCCTCAAGCTGAGCGCGGTCTCGAAGCAATCAAGGCGGGAATTCGCGAATTCTTGCAACCGACGGCGTTCTTTGAAGCCCTCGGTGTGCGATACGTGGGACCTGTCGATGGCCACGACATTGCCGAAATGGAACATGCCTTCAGTGCTGCCGCCGCTCGCTCAGAAGAAGGTCCCATCGTCGTACACGTCATCACCCAAAAGGGTCGCGGATACTCGCCGGCCGAAGACGACGATGAGAAGCACCTGCACGACGCACCGGTCTTTGACCCGATCAACGGCCCGCCCAAGTCGGTGCCAACCGGTTACACGCAGGCATTCGCTGACGCGCTGATCAAAGAAGCCCAGACCGACCAGCGCATCGTTGCAATCACCGCTGCCATGCCGGGGCCGACGGGTCTCATCGCGTTTCAGTCGCACTTCCCCGATCGGTTCTTCGACGTTGGGATCGCCGAACAGCACGCCGTCACCTTCGCCGCCGGGCTCGCGATGGGCGGCATGCGACCCGTGGTGGCGATCTACTCCACGTTCCTCAACCGCGCGTGGGATCAGCTCGTTTATGACGTAGCGCTGCACCGTCTGCCGGTCATCTTTTGTCTCGATCGCGCGGGCGTGACGGGCGACGATGGCCCGAGCCACCACGGCGTCTACGACATGGCGCTGCTTTCGAAGGTGCCGGGCATGCGCGTGCTCGCACCATCGAGCGCGCAGGACTTGCAGCAGATGCTGCACGACGCCTTGTCACTCGCTGACACTGGCCCCGTTGTGATTCGATATCCCAAGGGCAACGCGCGACAGGTGGCAGAACACGAGATTGGCTCAGGGTTGAGCGCGCGACGAATGACGAGTGACCCGGGCAAAGGTCTGTGCATTTTGGCCGTGGGCAAAATGGTGGCAGCTGCCGAGCAGATGGTCGCCGCACTCGCGCGCGAGAACGTGTCGGCCACCCTGTGGGACGTGCGCAGTTGCGTGCCGGCCGACGACGCGATGATTCGTGATGCTGCGGCACATCGCCGCGTGATCACGATTGAAGATGGCGTGCGCGACGGCGGTATCGGGTTCTTGCTCGCTGACGCAATCACCACTGTGGCACCCGTGTCACCGCCGAACATTCGCGTGTTGGGTTTGCCAACCAAGTTCGTGCCGCACGCCAAACCAGACACGATTCTCGCCAAGTTCGGCCTTGATGCCGCCGGTCTCGAACGCACCGCGCGCGAGATGCTCGCCCAGTGACTCACCACAGCGCATGAGCAAGGAACACGCCAAGCCCGCCGGACGAATCGTCAATATTGACGGCCGCGACCGCCGACCTTGGGCCCTACAGACACGAGACAAGATCTTGAACGCCGCGGTTGAAGAAATTGCTGAACGTGGTTTCGAACGTGCGAGGTTGGTCGACATCGCTGAACGCGCTGGGGTGACGGTCGGCTCCATCTACACCTGGTATCGAGACAAGACCGACTTGTTCACCGCCGCCCTCGACCACGCAATTGAGGAACAACGTTCGAACAACGAACGGATCTTGAGCCTCCTTCCTGACCACGGCAACGGGGCTTGGACCTGGAAGATCGCAGCGATGGTTCCGCGCAACACTGAAGATGAGACACCCAGCGCGACACAGCGTCTGCTTGTTGAAGCGGTCTACGCCGCGTGGCAGAACGAGGAAGCCCGGGGCACGATTCTGCCCCGCCTCG
>RGSV01000269.1 GCA_010025655.1 Acidimicrobiia bacterium | reverse complement strand
GCCTACACGGTCGACAAAAAAGTTGACGACACAATCACGCTGAGCGACGGCGATGTTTATATTTTGCCTGCGGGTTATCACGGTCCTTCAATTGCCGCGCCCGAGTATCCGATGTACTTCCTGAACGTGTTGGCCGGCCCAGCCGAGGATCGGACGATGGCATTCTGCGATGACCCGAGTCACCACTGGATTCGCGACTCCTGGAAGTCGCAGAAGATTGATCCACGTGTGCCGATCACCTCAGCAAGTGGCAGAGTGGTGAGATGACACGCAAAAGAATTGGTATTGCCGTACTCGGTCTCGGTTGGATGGGTCAGGCCCATAGTCGCTCAGCGATGCGGATTCCATCGCTGTTTCCCGAGTGCGAGTTCACGCCCGAGCTCGTTGTCTGTGCCGATACCGACGAGGGCCGTCGTACACGCGCCGTGCGCGACTTTGGTTTCACACGCGCAGTTGCCGACTTTCACGAAGCGGTATCGGCATCCGATGTCGATGCCGTCTGGGTCACAGCCCCGAACATGCTGCATCTCCCGATGATCGAGGCGGCATCACGTGCGGGAAAATCAATCTTCAGCGAGAAGCCGATTGGTGGCAAGCCCGAGCAGACGGTCGAGGCGTATCGTCTGGCAACTGAGCACCGCATCGCGACAGGTGTTGGCTACAACTACGTCTGGGCACCACTGGTGATTCATGCTCGAAGCCTCATTCAGTCGGGGGCCATCGGGAAAGTTACGCACTATCGCGGACGATTCCTCAGCATGTACGGAAGCGACGAACTTGGCCTGCTCACCTGGCGATTCAAATTCGCAGAGTCTGGTTACGGAGTCACGAGCGATATTCTCAGCCACTCGGTCTCGATGGCGCATTACCTGATTGGTGGCATCACCGAGGTGGTGGGGATGAAGCACAACACCATCACGCATCGACCACTGCCAACTGGCGTCGCCAGCCATTACGGGCGTGGCAAACCGGAGGATCCCAAAGGTGAAGTCGAGAACGAAGACTTCGCCTCAATGTTGTGCCGATTCGAAAATGGCGCCACCGGAACGTTCGAGACCAGTCGCTCGACCGTGGGTCCTGAGAGTCAGAATGCATTCGAGGTATACGGCACTGACGGTGCTCTGGCGTGGAATCTCGAGAAGCTCAATGAACTGCAGTTCTACCGTCGCGACGACGGTCCGAACACCGGCTACACGACTATCTTCGGCGGCGATCGATTTCCCTACCACGGCGCCTTTGCTCCTGGTCAGGCAAACGCGATCGGCTTCGAAGACCTCGTCGCTATCGAGGACTATCAGTTCCTCACGTCACTCGTACGTGGAACCCGTTTCACCCCCGGGTTTGCCGAGGCGGTCGATGTTGTGAGCGTGCAACAAGCGCTCATTAACTCATGGACCTCGCGTACGTGGGAGCCGGTCGTCGACCTCAAGAAATAACGGCCAACATTCACTGACTACCGCTGGTCAGGTTGGTCGCGCATGTGGAGTGCGACGGACCTAGCGATGCACTCAGTGGTTCTTGACACGGCAAGGTCCCCAAAGCGTTCTCGGAGACCCATGTGGCTCACGCCCAACCGTTCCATGGTCGAATGAGCGTCGGAGTCGATCTCACCGCAGATCACGACGACCGGTTTTTCGTCGGCACCCGCCGACTGGACTACTTCTCCCACTACCTTGCCAGCGAAGCTCGTGGCATCAAGGCGTCCTTCACCGGTGATGACAAGATCACAGTCGGCGAGT
>RGSV01000268.1 GCA_010025655.1 Acidimicrobiia bacterium | reverse complement strand
ACGCACCACTCAGTAGCTTTCGGCTCTAGCTGCCCTACCCCTACCCTGCCTCACCTCGGATCTGTAGTGAGGCAGAAGTGCCCCACTACAGATCCGAGGTGAGGCAGGGTAGGGGTAGGGCAGCTAGAGCCGAAAGCTACTGAGTGGTGCGTGAACCGAACTTACGTGTTCGGCATGTCGTCGCGAACTCTCACGTGCTCCATCTGTTCGACCATGCGTGCAATCAACAATTGATTGGTGAACTGCCAGGCCAACTGTGTGCGGTTTGCGACCCCAGATCGCTTCATCATGATGCCAAGGCGATTCTTGACAGATTGCACCGAATAGTGCAACGCCTCGGCAATGTCTTGGTCGCGGTAACCAATGCAGATCAGCTCGAGAATCGACAAATCGGTCGCGTCCTGTGGCACGGCAGTGATGTCAGAGAAAGCAGTTGGTCGAGGCACTCGCTTCCATAACTCGTCATTGGCCAGTGACGAGTCGCCGTTGTGAACGTGTTTCAGATGTTCGATTACCTTTGGCGCTGAGTTGTTCAGGTTGACGACGTCGACCATGCCTCGGTGTGCTGCCTGAATCTTCAGCACATCATCCACCGCCTTTGAGCCCACCACTCGACGTGTTTTGGTGAGCCCACTCACTTTGGTGAGTGATTCAAGGAGGGCGGCCAGCACCAACCACACCGAGTCAACGAGAATGATGTCGGGCTTGAAGGCCTTCAGACGCTCGGCAATCGCGGTCGGGCTTTCGAAGGCGCTGAAGACCCCGAGCCGGAGGTCTTCGGCGTCGGCGTGAGTGGTGAGGTCGGGGACGGCTGACGCTACGAGGGAGTCAACGGCGATATTCAACGGCTGCAACATCGGTGATCGCGCGGTATCTAGCTAGGGAGTGCACCTATCACAAAAGTAACCGTCAACTCATTAGACGAAAGTACCAAACGTGCCAAGTAGTCCACTACTTGGTTCGTACCTTTAGCGGTGGTTAGGTTCAACCAGCCATGACCGACGACGCATTCAAGCGGGTGCTTGGCCTGCCACAGGTAACGATGAGTGGCGTAGCGGTCATCATTGGCGCGGGCATCTTCGTGCTGCTGGGGCCGGCCACTCGCGAGGCGGGAGGCGCGGTGTGGCTGTCATTTGTGTTCGCAGGGGCGCTGTCAGCGCTCACGGCATTCAGCTATATGGAACTTGCTTCGATGTTTCCGAAAGCTGGATCCGAGCATGAATTCGCCAGCCAGGTCTTCTCGAGATGGGTGGCGGTGGTAGTCGGCTGGTCGATGACGGCCGCGCTGGTTGTTGCCGCCGCGACGGTGTCACTTGGCTTTGGGCGTTACCTCAATGAATTCGTCTCGGTTGACGAGCGGCTGGCGGCTGCTGTGTTGTTGTTGATTATGGCGGTGGTGTCGTATTTGGGGATGGAGCGTGCGGCATGGCTCGTAATCTTGCTCGCGCTCGTCGAGATCGGATCGCTCATCGCTGTGATTGTGATCGGCGTACCTTCGGTTGGTAACCACGACTTGTTGAGTGGCAGCTTCACCGGTGTGCTCAGTGCAGCAGGGCTGGTGTTCTTTGCCTTCATTGGTTTTGACGAGGTCATCACGTTGGCTGAAGAGACTCGTGATCCGACCTGGACGGTGCCGCGGGCACTGCTCTTGGCACTCGGTATCTCGACGCTGCTTTACGTAGGCGTCGCGGTTTCGGCAGTCAGCGTGTTGGGCGCAGATGCGTTAGCGGTGGCAATTA
>RGSV01000267.1 GCA_010025655.1 Acidimicrobiia bacterium | reverse complement strand
GTGGCACCGAGCCCCGCCCCGGCGGCAACTCCGAGCAGATACGGGTCGACGAGCGGGTTGCGAAATGCACCCTGGTAACTCGCACCGGCAATCGACAGCATCGCCCCAACGAGCGCAGCAAGCACCACCCGTGGAGCGCGAATCTGCCACACGATGTTCCACTGCGCGTCGTTGACGCCGCTGTCAACACTCAAGAACGGCAGTCGGTCAAGCAGCGCCAGCGGCACGCGCCACCACACCGGACCCGCCGGCCCAATCGCCGCGCCGACAACTGCAGCGATGAGCACGATCGCGGCCCCGCCGAGCCACCACGCCACACTCTTGGTTGGCTTCGTGACGACGACGCGACTCGCGGTCTCGCTATCGGTGGGGCGGTCAATCGACATACATTACGACCCGGCTGACACCTTGGCGATTGCCCCGGCAACCTGGGCTAGCAACTCGACGAGTCGAGGCCCCCAGCGCGATGCGATGTCATCGTCGAGTTCCACAATGTTGCCGTTGGTGACAGCGCCAAGCGCACCCCAACCTTCACGGGCCGCCACGGTGGCTGCCGATTGTGCGCAACACTTGACGTCGGCGAGGAAGATGAGGTCGGGGTCTTTCTCGACGATCACCTCAGCCGACAACTGCGGATACTCGTTGCCCTCTTGCACGCCGTCAGCGATGCTCACGAGACCAAGCTGCGACATCATGCTGCCGATGAAGGTGTTGCTGGTCACGCTGTAGAGCGTTGGGTCAAGTTCGTAGAAATACGTGAGTGGCGGTTCTTGCGATGCCACACCGTCGATAATGGTCTTCACCTCGGCACGCATCGTTGCCACCGCATCAGCGGCTGCGTCGCTTTGGCCGGTGAGCGCACCAAGTTGCTCCATCTGCTCATAGACGCCGTCGAGATTCATCACTGCATATGCCGCAAAGACAGGAATCGAGAGCGCATTCAGTTGCTCTACCAAGTTGCCCGGGTCGTAACTGATGATCACAAGATCGGGCTCGAGTTCTGAGATTGCCTCGACATTCGGCTCGTAGGCATCAATCTTCGGCAGAGAATCAACTTCAGACGGAAAGTTCGAGAAGTTGTCGACCGCGACCACCTTGTCGCCGGCGCCGATGGCGAACAGCATCTCGGTGGCGGTCGCCGACATCGAGACAACGCGCTGTGGCTCGGCGTCAAGCGTGAGGTCACCGACAGTTACCGGGAACGCAGCGGCCACCGAGGTGGTGACATCTGCAACGGTGGTGTCGACGACGGCGTCTTGCGTGGCGTCGCCGCCGCAGGCGGCAGCGCCGAGGCCAAGCCCGAAGGCAACGGCCATGACGGGGGCTACCCGCGCAACTTTCTTGGTGAGAGTCGCTCGAGCGACTCGGGTGAACAGGCTCTGGCGCGTGGCCACAAATTTCTCCTTGCCCCTCTCGCGAGGGCGGTTGAAAGGGCACTCGCGCGAGGCGACCGGACTCGCGCCGAACGATTGCTCGCTCGACACATCACCGTTGCGGGACAGTGCCGGAATCTCACCGGACTTCGCTCACGAGAATGCACCGCAACTATCGCCGCGGCACCAGCGACAGTAGCAGCAAGTCGCTCAGCCCGCGAGTGGCGCTGCGCTGTGTGCGCTCAGCCCGCCACGAGTGCAGCGATGCGTGAGATTCCCTCGCGCAGGTCATCGTCACCGAGCGCAAACGAAAACCGCGCATACCGCGGCGCACCAAACGCTTCGCCCGGCACGAACGCCACCTTGG
>RGSV01000266.1 GCA_010025655.1 Acidimicrobiia bacterium | reverse complement strand
GCGGTGTCACCGCGCGTACCGACACGACCTGCGCCAGAGTCCCAGCGCTCAAAACCCGAGGCGATGACGGTGACGCGCACTTCATCGCCGAGGTCGTCATCGATGACGGCACCGAGGATGATGTTGGCGTCTTGATGCGCGACGCGCTGCACCGTTTGGGCGGCTTCATCGAGTTCAAAGAGCGTCATGTCAGAAGGTCCGGCGACGTTCAACAGAATGCCGCGCGCACCCTCGATTGCAGCCTCAAGCATCGGCGACGTCACCGCTGCCATTGCGGCATTGGCGGCACGCTTGTCGCCGCTCGCCACACCGATACCCATCAGCGACGAGCCGGCGTTGAGCAGAATCGTTTTCACGTCGGCAAAGTCGGTGTTGATGAGACCTGGCGTGGTGATGATGCCAGTGATGCCCGAGACACCTTGCATCAACACTTCGTCGGCCTTCTTGAACGCATCGAGCAACGTGGTCTTGTCGGTGGCAATCGACAGCAACTTCTCATTCGGAATGACGATGAGCGTGTCGACTTTTTCCTTCAGCTTGGCAATGCCGGCATCAGCTTGAATCGCGCGACGGCGTCCCTCGAACGAAAACGGACGCGTCACGATGGCAATCGTCAATGCACCTTCTGCGCGCGCAATCTCGGCGACGATCGGTGCTGCACCGGTGCCAGTTCCGCCGCCTTCGCCTGCGGTGATGAACACCATGTCGGCACCAGCCAGCTGTTCTTGAATTTCGTCTTTGTGTGCTTCTGCCGCTTGCCGACCAATCTCTGGGTCGGCGCCAGCACCGAGACCACGAGTGAGGTCGCGACCGATGTCAATCTTGTGGCTCGCGTCGCTCATGATGAGTGCTTGCGCGTCGGTATTGATCGCGACGAAGTCGACTCCACGCAGACCGGCATCGATCATGCGGTTGATGGCGTTGACACCGCCACCACCGATCCCGACCACTTTGATGACGGCAATCGGCGTGTTTTGCGAACTACTCGGCATATTCCCTTTAACCCCCAAGTTGAGCGTGAGGCTCACGCTCTAGTACAGGCACACTAGTCACATAGCAAGCCTGCATCCCAATGGCGAGCTAGGCGTTCTGCACAACGGCTTGGCCGCTTGAGACGTCAATCGACACGATGAACTTGGGGTCTTGTTGCGCAAGCACGGTGGCAACGATGACCAGTTTGTAGCGCAGATCCACCGGCGCACCCAGCTTGACCACCGTGCCGGTCTTCAGGGTCATGCCGAGTTGTTCGGGGCCGTCGACGTTGAGGTGCTTGACCCGCTGAGCAATCTCGGGCGGCAATGACGTGGCGAGTTGAGCCGCCCCCGTGTACACCGGTGTCGTTACCGTGCCTGCTGCCAGGTTCGGACCCACCCCCTCGATCTTGAGGAACTGCGTCGGCTGTCCTTCCAAGACCTGCAAGACCCGGCCCTCGCGATCAAGCACACGAGAACGGTTGTCGACACCGACGAACCACGCCACCGGTGTGCGCTCGTCAATCTCGATCACGACACGGTCGGGCAGATACCACGCAAGCCGCGCACTTCGCACCCACGGGTCGCCCTCGAGGCGACGCTTCGCAGAGTCGAGATCTGCAGTGAAGACGCTGGCGCCGTTCAACGATTCCTTGACGCTTTCCAACAACACGGCGTCGGTATAGGTGAGACCAGTCACCTCGATGCGTCGCACGGCAAAAATCGGCGATGCCAGCACCACGAGGGTGAGCGACAACAGCACGATGAAGATGCCGAGTGCAACGAGCGGCGATACCCG
>RGSV01000265.1 GCA_010025655.1 Acidimicrobiia bacterium | reverse complement strand
ACGTTTCGCAGCGACAACGTGTTCACCGATCGTTTTGGGCGTGATCTTGCCGACGCTGATGCCGAGAACAGCGGCATCGGTCTGTGGGACAAGTTCGAAGTAGAGCGGTATCTCGACCACCACGGCGATCGACTCGTGCGGCGCTTCGACACCAATAGCTACCTACTGATTGGCAAGGCGATGGATCTGCACGACGTAGCCCGCGGTCGCGGAGGTCTGGCGCAGGCGATTCGCCGAGTAACGGCGCGAACGCTCGCAATCGGCATCTCGAGTGACATCTTGTACCCGACCTATCAGCAGCGACAGATTCGCGACCTCATCGCCGCCAACGGGGTAGCAGCCGAGTATGTCGAGGTTGATTCGCCGCACGGTCACGACGCCTTCTTGATCGACACCGCTCAGGTGGGCGAGCCGTTGCAGCGTTTTTTGCAGCAGGGCTAAGGCACGAGCGCGTCGAGCACCGGCACACACCGGCTGTTGCTCGGCACGCGTAGCGAGGCACCGTCGTCATTGGCGCTGCGCACTTCATAGATGCGCCGACGTCGCTCAGGGTCGTCGTTTGCGCCCACCACTCGCCACACACCGCGGTGGCTGCGGCTGCGGCGTGATCGCGCATACACCAACAGTTCATCTTCCTGCACGCTGACTTTCACGTCAGTCCAGCGTGTTCGTTCGTTTGCATCATGCGGGTGCAGCTGCATGCGACACATGAAGCGTGTGCCGTCACGCGACGACCAGTGCGGCTCGAGGCCCCAACCGAGCCATGCCACGAATCCAACCACCGCCAAGAACGCAACACTCGTGAGCAGATTCGACACGCAACTAGTTTGGCAGCATGGCAGTAGGCATCGCTCTGGTGATAACGGGGCTGGTGGTCGCCGCTGTGACGCTGTGGTTCTGGCGCGAGTCGCGCCCCGACAACCCGGTGCTCGGCCCGCTCGAAGTGATCGGTGAACGAGCGTTCAAAGAAGCCGACGAAGCCACCCGCAAAGAGATGCTGCAACGCGCGCGAAGTACGGTGGAGCCGTGAGTTTCGACCCGCAAGAGATGCTTGCACGATTTCGCGAACGTGCTGCGGCCGTGCGTCGACGCCCGCTGCCGCCAGTTGCGGGCGAGGAGCGTCAGCACTTCATCGCCCAAGCGAACGTCGACTTCCAAGATTTTGCAATGATCGGCGATGCTCAAGCGACGCTTGAAGATGGCGTGCTGACGTTGCGTGTCGACCTGCGCCCGAGCTCGAAGTCGTCGTAAGCACATTCGATGTCATCTGTGGTGAATCAGACGGGTGCTGCGCAACGCCCGCGCCGCGCCCCAGAGGCTGCAGTGGTGATCGCTGTTCTGGCGTGGGCGGTGGGGCCGATCTTCGTCTCGAGCCTCTCGGTGTCGCTGCCGACCATTGTGTTTTGGCGACAGTTGATTTGGCTGCCGGTGCTCTTCGTGTTAGCGCACACACTGGGTGACGGTTTCACGCGACACCACCTCGCAATTTCGTGGAAGCCGGGGGTGTTCTTTGCATTGTCGACTGCACTTGGCTTTGGGTCGTTTCAGCAGACGACCATTGCCAATGCCACGTTGATCGGCAGCCTGACTCCGGCGGTGCTGCTCTTTGTTGCTCCGCGCATTCTCGGTGAGAAGATCACGGCACAACGAGTGGTGTATTCGCTGGTGTCATTCGTGGGCGTCGTCGCGGTGGTTGTCGGGGCCGAGTCGGCAGGGGGTTCGAGCGAGCACGGGCTGCTCGGCGATGCGATGGCGCTGGGCAACATGCTGA
>RGSV01000264.1 GCA_010025655.1 Acidimicrobiia bacterium | reverse complement strand
TGAGCCCCCATGTCATTCGAGTTTCGCCCACTTCGCGACAACGATTACGACGCGCTCGCCGACCTTCTGAACATCGCTTCTGCCGCAGAAGGGCATCCCATCAGGCAAACAGGCGCTGAGTTCTGCGAAGAGTTCGAATCAATCGGAGTCGACCTCGCTCGGCACACCTTCGGCGCATGGCACGATGAGCGTCTTGTCGGCGCCACATACGTAGTGCACGTTGCGTCTGAAACACGACACGAGATGTGCTACGTGTTTGGTGCGGTCATCCCCGAGTTTCGCGCACGCGGAATCGGTCGACGATTATTCAGCGACGGTGTGGTTGCAGCCGAGCGGCTGCTGCAAGCCTCGACCAGCCCGGTGCCGAAGTTCGTGCGCACCGAGACCTGGCAGACGAATTCGGCTGCGATGCGACTCTATGAACGTGCAGGTCTGCGACCCGCGCGCTATTTCGCTGACCTGAGACGCAACCTCGTTGACGTGCCGAAGCCACTGACGATTGAAGGTGTCCGCATCGTGCCGTGGAACGTCGCTAGAAACGACGAGGCCCGTGAGGTGAAGAATCTGGCGTTTCTCGACCACTGGGGTTCGGTTCCGATGTCGCACGAATGGTGGAAGTCGCATACCACCGGCATCGGCTCGCGGCTCGACTTGTCGTTCTTTGCGGTGAACCCCGACGACAAGATCGTTGGCTACTTGTTTTCGCGCCGATTTCCCAACGACGATTCACTGCTCGGCGGAAAGTACGCCTGGGTCGACAACATCGGCACGCTCGCACAGTGGCGAGGCAGAGGTATCGCCACGCAACTCATCACCGCCGCCCTTCACGCCTACCGCGACGACGGGCTAGAGCACGCAGCAATCAACGTCGATTCTGAGAATCCGACGGGGGCGTATCGCTTGTATGAGTCGCTGGGGTTTTCACGCTGGCGTGAGACCGTCGTGCACTGGCGCGAAGTGTCAAAATCCTAGGCAGGCCGCCCGCACCGCACCACCCCTACAGGCCGCCCGCGCGGCCGAACGCTATTTGCGCTTGTTCACCGCCACGTAGTCGCGCGCTTCGACGCCGGTGTACCACTGCATCGGTCGCGAGATCTTCTGGTCATCGTCACGCAGCAACTCGGCATAGTGAGCGAGCCAACCAGTGGTGCGCGGTATCGCAAACAGCACCGTGAACATGTCAACGGGGAAGCCGAGCGCCTGATAAATCAGGCCCGAATAGAAGTCGACATTGGGGTACAACTTGCGCTGCACGAAGTAGTCGTCTTTCAGTGCAGTTTCTTCGAGCTTCAACGCGATGTCGAGCAGCGGGTTCTTGCCCGTCACTTCGAACACGTCGTAGGCCGCCTTCTTGATGATTGCGGCGCGCGGGTCGTAGTTCTTGTACACGCGGTGGCCGAAGCCCATCAGGCGACCTTTGCCCGCCTTCACGTCGGCGATGAATGCCGGCACGTTGTCGATCGAGCCGATCTCGGTCAACATGTGCACCACGGCCTCGTTGGCTCCGCCGTGCAGCGGACCATAGAGCGCCGCCGACGCAGCAGCCGCCGCGCTATAGGGGTCGGCATGCGACGACGCCACGACGCGCATGGCGGTGGTGCCGCAGTTTTGCTCGTGGTCGGCGTGCAAGATGAAGAGCAGGTCCATCGCTTTGGCGAGCACAGGGTTCACCCGATGATCGTCACCGATGCGGAACATCATGTTCAAGAAGTTCGCCGAGTAATCGAGCGCGTTGTTCGGCGACACGAACGGCAGACCCATGCTGAAGCGATAACACATTGCGGCAATCGTCGGCGTCT
>RGSV01000263.1 GCA_010025655.1 Acidimicrobiia bacterium | reverse complement strand
CGATGAGCGAGCCGATGTATTCCAGTGAATACGTCGACGGATGCGAGGCAATGCTGCGGAGATTTTTGTTGCCGCTCGTCACGACAACCACGACTGCCGAGCAATTCAATGAGGCCTCGAGACAGTTTCGCGGCCACTATATGGCCAAGGCCGTAGTTGAGACTGCGCTACTCGACCATCAACTGCGCGCGCAGGGCCTAAGCCTCGGTGCATTTCTTGGTGCAACGAAAACACGGGTGCCATCTGGTGTGTCGGTGGGAATTCAACCCACCATCGACGATTTGTTGCGCGTGGTGCAGGGGTATCTCGACGACGGGTACCTGCGAATCAAACTCAAGATCGAACCAGGTAGCGATATCGAACTCGTTCGGGCTGTGCGCCGCACCTTCGGAGACAAGCTGTTGCTGCAGGTCGACGCCAATTCGGCCTATTCGGTGTACGACGCCCAACATCTTGCCCAACTCGACGAGTTCAACTTGCTGCTCATTGAACAGCCACTACCCGAAGAGCAGGTCGCATCACATGCCGATCTCGCCAAGACCGTGCGCACGCCGATTTGTCTCGATGAGTCGATCGTTTCTGCCGAAGTCGCGCGCGAAGCGCTCGACATTGGCGCATGCAGCATCATCAACATCAAGCCTGGCCGCGTTGGCGGCTATCTCGAGGCCAAGAAGATCCACGACCTGTGCTATGAGCGCGGCGTTGCGGTGTGGTGCGGTGGAATGCTGGAAACCGGTCTCGGTCGCGCGGCCAATCTTGCATTGGCGGCAATGCCAGGGTTCACGCTGCCCGGTGACACGTCGGCATCGGCGCGATATTTCCACCGTGATGTAACGACGCCATTCGTCTTGCGCGACGGCCATCTCGACGTGCCGTCAGGCCCGGGCATCGGTATTGACCCGGACATCGGCTATCTCGACTCGATCACCTCGCGAGTCGACACCCTCGTCATCCCGCGCTGAACGACGAAGGGAAGCTGCTGGCTCTCAACCTGTTGGCGGAAATTCGACCTATGCGACGAGTCGAAACAGGATCGCGGTCTCGGGGGAGTCATCTGCCTTGCCGCGCAGTCGACCGAGCAGGTTCGACAAGTTCCAATACACCGCAAAACCCATGTAGGTGAGCCCATACTTCTTGGCGATTGCCTTGCGCACTTGCACAGCTTCAGCACCCGTCACGAGTCGCGCCGTCGCGTTGAGCACGGGCTGGGCCTTCGGGTCGCTAACTGGCACCACCTTGCCGCTGTAGTCGCACACCTGCACCGTGACACGTGGGTTGTTGCGAATGCGCTTCACTTTGCCGACATTTGTCTCGGTGATCACGCCAAACTCTTCACCCATGGCAGCGAACCACACGGGTGTGGCGACCGCTCGACCGTCGCGACGAAATGTGACGAGCGAGACGTACTTCTCTTTATTGCTGAGTGGCGTCTCCATCGTCGGTGCTCCTCGTCGTAGTGATCGCGCACTGCCGTGCACATCTGTCGGGATGGCAGGATTTGAACCTGCGACCTCCTGGTCCCAAACCAGGCGCACTAGCCAAGCTGTGCTACATCCCGCTTGGCGTTCAGGCTAACGAGCGCACCACGCGCAAGAGTCGCGCCACATCGTCGTGCGTCACATAGCGCACCACGCCTGCGCGCACGACTCCGCCCGTGTCGGCAAGGCCGAGTCGTGAGACGACTTCGACTGCATATGAGCTGCCATCCCACACGGCGACCTTCTCGGCTGCCAACGCAAGTGCAACCTGCTCGGGTGTCTTGCCGCGCACGGTGAACGCCACGGTCGGCGTTCGTGCTTC
>RGSV01000262.1 GCA_010025655.1 Acidimicrobiia bacterium | reverse complement strand
TCAAACGTCTCATCGGGCTTCGCCGTATCAGTCGGAAGAAACCGTGCACGGTCATGCATCGAATTCATCGGCGCGCTCATCTCTGACCTGATGCCACCGAATTGTCGGCGATTGATGAGCACATTCCAATCTGAGGTGTCTTCATAGCGCTGCATGCGGGCGAGCACCTTTGCGTGGCCCACCACATGCGGCCGCCTTGCACCACGTACCGCCGCATCGGCGATGAATGCGCCGCTGCCACCGACATGGTCGGCGTGCCCGTGGGTATACACGAGGTGCGACACGGGGGCAGTCGACCAGGTGCGAAGTGCATCGACCACCTGCTTGCCGCTGCCTGCGCTCGAGGCGTCAAAGCAGGCGAGCCCGTCACCGCCGCGCATCACCACGCTGTGGCTGAAGCTTTCGACATATGCGAGGCCGTTGTCGAGCTCCCACACATCGGCGTTCACGCGGTTGACCGGCTCGTCGACCACACCCGAGTCGATGACGCGATCGCTCAGGTCAAGCGGGTGCGTTGCCACGCGCCAAAACTAGTTGCGGCCTGCCGCTACACCGCACCTGCTACCGCAACGCAACACCTGCTACCGCAACGCCGCACCCGCAGCTTCGCCTACCATCGCCCCAGAGTGGCCGAGCGAATCACCCCCTATATGTCGGCCCGACCGATTCGAGAACTCTTCCCCGAACTCTCCGCCAGCGTCGATGCGACTCGACTGGCCCGCTGCCAAGCCATCGTTGACCGGTTCTTCGAGCGAACCCTGCTGACTGCCAGCGACGGCCTGCCCTTTGTGATCACGGGCGATATCCCTGCCATGTGGTTACGCGACTCAACGTGGCAGGTCAACCCGTTTTTCCACTCGCGCCACCCTGAGGTTGGTCGACTACTGGCCGACGTTTCGCGTGCGCAGGTGCGGTATGTGTTGATTGATCCCTACGCGAATGCGTTCAATTCATCGGCGAATGGCAACTGCTGGCACAAAGACTTTCCGCACCAAAGCGACTGGGTGTTCGAGCGCAAATTTGAGCTCGACTCGCTTGCGAGCGTGCTATATCTCGCTCGTCGTGTTGTCGAAGTGTTCGGCATCACCGAGCATCTCGACGCAAAGTTTCACACAGCAGTGGATGCAATCATTCGGCTCGCTCTGCGAGAACAACATCATGACCCGGCGTCGTATGTGTTCGCCCGAAGCAACGGGGTAGCGCACGACTCGTTGTCACATGGTGGCCATGGTGCGCCAGTAGCACCGACCGGCATGGTGTGGTCAGGTTTTCGGCCCAGTGATGACGCGTGCGTGTACGGCTATCACGTGCCGTCGAACCTGTTCTTTGCGCACGAACTGCGCAAACTGCCCGCGGTGCTCGCAGCGGCCGCAGCCCCCACGAGCACCGCACCGCCCGCCGCCGAACTCTGCAGCCTCGCCAGCAAGCTCGCCGACGACATCATCTCGGGCGTCAAGGCGCACGCATTGTCAGATCGCGGTTACGCCTACGAGGTTGACGGTCTCGGCAACGCCCTGCACGGTGACGACGCGAACGTGCCATCGCTCTTGTCGCTACCGTACCTCGTTGTGTGCCCGCCAGATGACTCGGCCTATCTCGCCACGCGCCAGCGTGTGCTCTCGTCAGAAAATCCCTGGCATTTCAGTGGCACTGCACTACGCGGCATCGGCTCTCAGCACACACCGCCTCGCCACGTGTGGCCAATTGCGATCGCGGTGGAAGCCATGACATCAACTAGACAGAACGACAAGCTCGCGGCCATCGAATTGCTTGAGCGCACTGACGCTGGCACCGGTTGCATGCATGAATCTGTGCATGTTGACGACCCGTC